>CAYQXT010000175.1:0-7987 GCA_964421365.1 uncultured Bacteroidaceae bacterium | reverse complement strand
ATTAGAGCGTTTGGGGAATGTGGCAGATAAAGAAGAGGTTTTTCGTGTTTTGGAAGAAATGAGAAGTGACCATGAGTTAAAATGGATTCCCGTGCCGCATAGTCAGGAAAACCAGTATGGACTGATAAACTGGTTTAAAAAAGGAGATGGTAAACTAAAAGTTTATTATATGGCACATAAATGAGCGAAGAGTAAAAATTTATCGGATATATAAAAAAGAGCGAATAAATATATTCGCTCTTTTTTCAATTATTAACCAAAATGTAATTACTTTAAATTTAATTTTTTGTGGCTTAAGAATTTGGCCACTCCTTCGTGAGTTGGTTTCATTGCTTCTTCGCCTTCATGCCAATCGGCCGGACAAACTTCGCCATTCTTTTCAAAAAATTGCAAGGCATCTACCATACGTAAAACTTCGTTGATACTTCTTCCTAAAGGCATATTATTTATTACCTGATGCTGTACAATGCCTTCTTTGTCAATCAAAAATAAACCACGATAGGCCTGAGCTGTTCCATTGAATGTAGCATTCCCGTTCTCATCGTAATCATATTCGCCAGCAAGCACATCGAAATTATCCGAAATAGTTAGAGATTGGTCGGCAACAAGTGGATACTTGACTCCTTTAATACCACCATCGTTTATTTCTGTGCTTAACCATTTCCAATGGGAGAATACAGAATCTACGGAGCAACCTACAACCGCTACATTTCTTTTTTCAAATTCGTCTATTTTGTCCTGAAAAGCTAAAATTTCTGTTGGACAAACAAAGGTGAAATCGGCAGGATAAAAGAAAAAAACTACATATTTTTTACCTGCAAATTGTTCTAATGAAAAATTTTCTACTACTTCGCCACCATTAATTACAGCCTGCGCTGAAAATGTAGGTACTTTTTTACCAACTAATACGGACATATCTTTTCGTTTTAAATATTAATTTTTTCGACAATACAAAGATAGGAAACTTTTCTTTTTCTGCAATAGTTCTTAAATAGAAATTATTCTTTTTTGGATTTTTTAACATATTGCTGTATTTTCAAAAATTTAGTAGGAAATCGGACTACAAAATAATTTTGGGATTTTTCTTTATGGCGTGTATCATCTGACTTAGATTATTCTTGTATTTTGTGCGCAGAAGGCTGTCAAAAAATGAAAATTTTGAGCTATAAATTTCAGATTGCAAGTAGTTTACATTATTGAAGAAGAAACTGTCCTTTCGTATGTATTCTTTAGAAGCACTATCTACTTGCATAGTAGTGATATATACTGCTTGAATAGCTTGCATTAAGCTATTTTTTTTCTTTTGTTTGGTTTCTACGCTCATTTGTTGTGGAAAATTTTTGAAAAGGCTATCTAATTTAGTAGATTGATTTACAATAAAATGACTTATTCTTTTACTTCGAGTCAATTGTTTTACAAAATGGTGGTATTCGCTGGAGTTTTTTCCATACATGGCAGTTAAAAAGCGCAAACTTCCTTTTTTACCCACAAAATTGGCTAGGTTTTCATTAATTATAGCATCACTCCTTATAAATATGGTAGCATGAGTACTCTCGTGAATAATAATTTCTGCTAATTTGCCTTTTGAATAGCGCAACATTGTACTTAAAACAGGATCTCGGAAAATTTTAAGTGTCGACCACGCAATTGGATGCCCAATTTTTACATCAAAACCTTTAGCTTTTAACTTATTCGCCTCTTTGTCGGCATCTTTTGGATTAAAAAAACCGAGATACGGGAAAGTTCCGGCAAAGGGAAATTTCCATTCGTAGCTTTTAAGTTTAAAGGGGTAGGCGGCCATTACTAACCAA
Organism: uncultured Bacteroidaceae bacterium; assembly: GCA_964421365.1. GTDB lineage: Bacteria > Bacteroidota > Bacteroidia > Bacteroidales > DYOH01 > CAYQXT01. Next base: position 6,176 of record CAYQXT010000175.1, on the reverse strand, counting down.
TTAATCTCATGGTTTCCAGCATCGTAAAAAGTAGAATAGTTTTTCGTTTTGCTAAGTCCTAAACTATCTTCTGCATAATTTTTGACTTTTATAATAAAGCGAAGTTCTTGCTTTAAGCTATCCGACATACCCTTATCTGCCAATATTTTCTCAATTTTTTGAGCTTCTACTATCAGTTTTATTTGCCCGTAAGCCTGTATAATCGCATAATTAATTTCAAATCGATAAAAAATATAGAGAAATAGAAGTGCGGTACTGAAAATTAATAGAATTATTTTTTTCATTATTTCACCTATTTAGATTTTCTACAAATTAACACTAATTTTCGTTATTAAAAAACTTGGCTAAAATCATTGGTATTCAAACAGTTTTCATATTGTAAATATGGGACTTACTTAAACTTTATAGTTCAAGAAATAAAAGTTGTTAAATTTTCGTAAATATCTAAAAATGGTAACTTTGCCAAAGTTATTATCAAATAGATACAGCATTAATTATTCGGCATTATTTAAAACCATTTGAACACTTTTAGCCCGACAAAAAATGCAACTATACCAAAAGCAGAAAGAATAAGACTGTCTGAAATGAAGTGATTTAGGGATAAACCCTCGTTAAAAACAGCCCGTAGAATATCAATTAGCAGAGTAAGAGGTAGATAGTGGATAAATGGAATCCAAGCTTCAGGAAAATTATGGTAGCTGAAAAAAATTCCGGAGAGCACAAACATAGGTAGTGTAACGAAATTTATGAGACCGTTTCCTATTTCAGTATTTGAAGTTCGCGAAGCCAACAAGATGGCGAATCCTGAAAAAGCAATATTTCCGGCTACGAATACTCCAAAAACAGAGAGCCAGTTGCCGTAGAGATTAAAATCAAACATAAAATGGGCAAAAGCATACAATATAAACATTTCCAGTATATTGACTAGGCTTCTGACCAGAATAAGGGAGGATAGAAAATAAGATTTGTTCATCGGAGTTGCATACATCCTGCGTAGTAGCTTTTGTTTGCGCTTTGAGATTAATCCATAACTGATACCCCAAAGGGTTGAAGTCATAATGTTCATGCCGATTAATCCGGGTAGTAAGAAATCTATATAACGACTACCCTTGAGTTTAATTTTCTGGCTGATATAACTTTTTTTCTGTTGGTATTTTTCCAAAAAAAGATATTTGAGTAAATTGGCATCCTTATTGGCCGGGTCGTAGGTAAATTGTAATTTTTCTGCCTTACTTACGATTAGTGAAACTTCGCCTCTTTTTAGTAGAAGCTCGGCATTTTTAAAATTGGTTTTACGAAAATAAAATGGGGCTACCGAAAAAACAGAGTCATTCTTAAACACAGCTTTTTGTGTCAAGCTAGTCATCAAAGAGTCCTTGTCAAACTGTCCGATAAGAGCAATATTTCCTTTTTGTTGTGAGGGTTGAGTAAAAGCAATTCCTAGTCCCCACGCCATTAATAGGGGAAAAATCATTCCCCAGAAAAGAACTCCTGGCTCGCGGATAATTTCTTTAAGATGAATGCTTGCCAGTTGCCAAAATTGTTTATTGCTCATAATTATTAGCTGTTTTGATTGATATTTAGACGTTCGCCTGTGAGTACAACAAATAAATCATCTAATGTGGGCGCTTTTGCTTCCATTGTTTTGATTTTTATGTTATTTTGCTCTATATAGTGGCTGAATTTAAGCAAATCCTTTTGGACATCTTCTAAGGGGAAATTCCCCCCTTTTTCGTTTTTGTTCCAGTTTATATCAAAGTGTTCAAAAGTGCTTGCTTGTCTTTTGTCTCGAAGTGTAAATTCTAGTTTACTTTTTAGATTATTTTTGGCCATTAATTCATCTAAAGTCCCTTGCATTAGTATACTCCCTTTGTGCATGATAATAATACGATCGCAGAGATATTCCGCCTCTTCCATATAATGAGTGGTGAGAATCATCGAAGTTTTAAAATCTTTTTTTAGTTTTATGAGTATTTCCCATATTTCACGACGGGCATTAGGGTCTAAGCCGGTAGTCGGCTCATCTAAGAGCAGAAGTTTTGGTCGGTTTAGCAAAGCAATTCCTATGGCTAAACGCTGTCGTTGCCCGCCACTAAGTTTATTTACCCGTGCTTTTTTTTTGTCTTGTAGATTAATTAAACTCAAAATTTGTACTACTCTTTTATGGCCTTGTTTATAGAAGCTTGCAAACAAATTAAGTGTTTCGTTCACGCTAATTTTATCCATAAAGCGTGTTTCTTGCAGCGATAGTCCTATAAGCTGGTGTAGTTTTTCGTATTGATTTCGCCACAACGAGCCATTGATACGTATTTCTCCGGAGCTGGGTTTCTGGATTCCTTCAATCATTTCTACCAGAGTTGTTTTACCGGCTCCATTTGGCCCTAACAGGGCTACAAATTCATTTTCATAAATTTGGAGGCTGATATTGTCAACAGCTTTAATATCCTTAAATGTTTTTCTTATATTTTTTGCCTCAATAAGTATTTTATTCATAAACGCACAGACATATTTATTTGTATATTATATTTTGTGAACGGACTATTTTTTAGCAACAAACAGAATTAACAATTCACGATTGCTTAAGATTCTTAAAATAAAAAAAGAGTGAATACAATTCACTCTTTTGTAAATCTTTTTAGGATAAAATTAAACTTTTTTTACGTTTACTGCGATAGGGCCTTTATCTCCTTGTTTAACTTCGAATTCAACTTCTGCGCCTTCTTCTAAACCTGCATAAGCATTAATTAGACCAGAACGGTGAACAAAAATGTCTTTTTGGTTTTCCATAGTGATAAATCCGAATCCTTTTTCGGAATTATACCATTTAACTGTACCTTTTTCCATGATTAATCTTTTTTAAAGTTTTGTTTTGATGTACGTTCACGAGCTGTATTCACTTTTACAACCCGGTCGTTAATTTTCGCTTCGTTAAGTTCTTCAATGGCGTGTTTAGCTTCGGTATCATTGGGCATTTCGATGAATCCAAAACCTTTGCTGCGACCAGTTTCTTTGTCTGTAATTACTTTTGCCGAGTCAACTGTGCCATACTCTTCAAAAATTTCTCTTAAATCGTCTTCAGTCAATGTATACTGAAGATTTCCAACATAAATATTCATGATTTTGTATAAATAGTTAATAACTATACAAATTTACAATAATTAATAGGCTTATCAAAGTAAGTATTTAAAAATATTTAGCATATTCAGCATTTTAACAATTTTTTCAAAAAAAAAGAGTGAACTTAAGTTCACTCTTTTTAATAATTTCAAGTATTCGGTCATACTTTTTTTACATTCACTGCAATAGGGCCTTTATCTCCGTCTTTAACTTCGAATTCAACTTCAGAACCTTCATCAAGTCCTGCATATGAATCTACTAAACCAGAACGGTGGATAAAAATGTCTTTTTGATTTTCCATGGTTATGAAACCATATCCTTTTTCGGTATTATACCATTTAACTGTACCTCTTTCCATGCTTAATATCTTTTAAAACTTGGTTTAGATGTACGTTCGCGAGCAGCATTTACTTTAACGGCTCTACCATCAATTTCGGCTTGGTTTAATTCTTCGATAGCTTTTTTAGCTTCTTCATCGTTAGGCATTTCAACGAAACCAAATCCTTTGCTACGGCCTGTTTCTCTGTCAGTAATTACTTTGGCAGAATCAACTGTACCATACTCTTCAAAAACTTCTTTTAAATCATCCCCTGTTAATGCATACTGGAGATTTCCTACGTAAATATTCATAAAAATAAAAATTAATAACCCTGCAAAGGTAAGACAATAAATATAGCTTGCAAGACTTTTCCTGAGAAAATTGAATATTTAACAATATTTTTTTCCACTAATTTTTATATTTTTTTGGTATTATTGTCGTTAAATTTATTTAGCCTATGATAATGAAAAGAAGCTTACTTTATATTTTTGTATTACTTATGTTAGGAACGGCTTGCTTTAAGCCTAATACTAATTTTTCTGCAAACGGAACATTAAGTTTTTCGCTTGATACACTAACTTTTGATACTATTTTTTCTGGAATAGGCTCTACTACTAAATCTTTTAAAGTTTATAATTCTAATTTTCAGGCTCTGAAAATAAATCGTATATATTTAGCACATTCGGATTCGCGTTTTAGATTAAATATTGATGGTTTTGGCCAAAATTCGTTGGAAAATTACGAACTGGCTGCCGGCGATAGTCTATTTATTTTTGTTGAAGTGAAAATTGATCCTGGTAGAGATAAAATGCTGGAGCAGGATTGTGTGCTATTTGATTTAAATAATACAAAGCAAGATATTGATTTAGTGGCTTTTGGGCAAGATGTGCATTTGATAAATGGAAATGATAGTAGCGGAACACTTCAAACTCAGACATGGACAGCCGATAAGCCCTATTTAGTCTATAATTCAATGTTGGTGGATAAAAATCAGGTTTTAACCATCGAGGAGGGGACTAAGGTGTATTTTCACGAAAATTCAAGAATGTATATACTTGGAAGTCTATGTGTTAATGGTTCTTTTGAGAATCCAGTATATTTTGGTGGTGACCGTTTGGAGGAATGGTATAAGGATGCGCCGGGGCAATGGCAGGGAATTTGGTTAATGGCTGGAAGTAAGGATAATTACATCAACTGGGCACAAATAAAAAATGGTATAGAGGGCCTTGTCGTAGATACTTTTGCTAATGTCAGGCCAAGTCTGAAAATATTAAATACCAAGATTGAAAATATGAACAGTTTTGGTTTGCTTGGCAGAGGCGCACGAATTTTTGCAGCTAATTGTGTGTTTGCCAACTGTGGTCAGGTAGCTGTTGGGCTGATTCTTGGAGGTGAATATGAGTTTTACCATTGTACTATAGCTAATTTTTGGAGTTATTTTCCGCGTCAGACACCGGCAGTTTATTTGAATAATTATTATAGTGATAGTCTTGATAATTATTATATCAGGGATATGAAAAAGGCCTATTTTGGTAATTGTATCATATATGGTGGGGCTTCTTCGGAGTTTTATGCCGATGCTTTTCCTGATTTTGGGGAGATGAATTACGAATTTGATAACTGTTTGATACGGCTGGATAAATCAAGTGATACATTGAACGGAAGTTTTAAAAATTGCATGATTAATCCGGCAACATTCAGTTTTAGAGATATTGCATCTAGTGATTATGAGTTAGATACTTTATCTGTGGCAAAAGATGCAGCCAATAAGGCAATTACCAATTTATATCCTCAGATTTTAACTAAGGATTTGAATAATGTGAGTCGTTTAGGTGATGATGCACCTGATATTGGCGCTTACGAAAGAATGGAACAAAAATAATGGTAAATGGTGAATTGTGAATTGTTGCTAAAGAATAGTTCGTTCATAAAATATACTATACAAATAAATATGTCTGGCTGTTTCATAGGCTAAATCGAAAGACTTGCACGTATTGCCGTACTCTATTCCAGAGCAATAACAATGTGAGAGTTGCATTGGCGGAGATTAGCCTCCGTTGGCCTTTACTCAATTCTCCGCTTGCTTATTTGATATTCATTCTATTAATATCAATAAAACCTACTATTGAGAATACTATAAAATAAGCAATGCTATACATTGAAACTTTAGGAAACCAGACCAAATTTTTTATGTCAGTATCTAAAGAAAACATACTTAAACTACTATAAGCATAAGGAAAATACAATGATTCTTTGGCTTGATATACAATTAATCCGGTAATTACTAATACCATACCCATGCCAATAGGTATTATGAAGTTTTTTATCTTAAAACTAAACCAAAATTGTATCCCTAGTATTCCTAAAATTGCTATAAACGACCTGAATAATATTTTAATTGATTCTTTATAATTGGGATAATAGGATAAAAAATTTAAATCTTTATGAATAAATCCTGCTAAAACTCCTACTAAAAGCATTGCACAATAAAATAAAATATAGGTAAATAAAAGCGTTCCAGTAATAACAGTAAGCTTTCCGTAATAAATACTCCATTTTGAAACCGGAAGTGTAAACAAATATTTAATTCCTGATGATCTATGCTCAATTTGAATTATTAAACTTGTAATAAGCACAACAAATAATGGAATTAATAAGGAGGAGACGGCAGTAATTTGACCATTTAAAAAAATATCCCAAGGATTTATATTATTAGCAGGAATTAATGATTTATACTTTA
>CAYQXT010000174.1:0-8001 GCA_964421365.1 uncultured Bacteroidaceae bacterium | reverse complement strand
GTGGGGAGTAGTTGTAGTAGTAAGAACCTCTGCCGCACGAATAGCGGGAAGCCGAGTATTTGGGTGCCGATTCAAACTCAATGTTGGGATTGAGATAGATGCTGTCTTTGTAGGCATAGATACTGTCTTGATTATCGATATAGTCTAAGGCTATTTTCATGGGCAGGCGTAGCACCATAGGATTGGTAGAATCTGCTGGAATAATATCGCGGCGATATTCAGGGTTCAAATCGCGAATCATTTGAGCCGAAATATGCAGAACATCTGCAATTTGTTGGAAATGAACTTTATGTTTAATTAGTAATGTGTCTGTAGCCAGCGGAATATCAATTTTTGCTGGTTTTAGCTGATGTTTATCAGAAAAATTTATTAGATAAGTTGCTGCTATAAAGGCTGGTACGTATCCACGTGTTTCTCTTGGTAGATAAAAGTAAATATCCCAGAAATCACGTTTCCCGCCTGAGCGGCGAATGGCTTTATTCACGTTTCCGGGGCCACAATTATAGGCGGCAATCACTAAAACCCAGTCGTGGTAAATATCGTATAAATCAGAAAGATACTGAACGGCTGCCTGTGTTGCTTTTTCGGGGTCGCGGCGTTCGTCGATGTAGGAGTTTATTTTCAGCCCATACATGCGGCCTGTTCCATACATAAATTGCCACAATCCGGTAGCACCTACTCTGGAAACTGCTCTTGGGTTAAGTGCTGATTCAATTACCGGTAGATACTCTAGTTCCAGCGGTAGTTGTTTGGCATCTAATTGGGCTTCGAAAATCGGAAAATAATAAGCGCTCATTCCTAGCATCATCTCAACTTGCATTTTCCGCTTGGCATACATATTAATGAAATTTCTTACTCTTTCGTTGTATTTTAAAGGAATAAAACTATGCAACTGGTTTAGGCGGGCAATATATACCGAGTCGGGCAGATTGGAAATAATGGTATCATTCGCTTTTATCTCACTATTATTCAAATCAATAGATTTTTGCACATACCAATTGTTCATTAAACTATCAATATTTTGCTCAATCAGTTTTGTCTCATCAGAGCCGGCTACTTTTCCTGTATCTACTGCCGGCTGTTCTTGTGCATTAATACTTAGTACCGTACTTAATACAGCTAGTATCATACTAAAAATTCTTTTCTTCATTTTTATCTCTTTCTCTCTAAATTTTTCTTTCGTGTGTTTTATTTATAAATATTTAGTATCCCTTCAGACAATTCACCATTCACTATTATTTAAGGCTTACTGCAAATGAAACGCCAAAACCGGGTTTTGAAGTGTATGTTTGCAGTAATTTTGGTTTTATTTTGAAGGCAAAATCTTTACCTACATCAAAATAAGACATATTTGCATCTACAACGGCATCTAATATATTAAAAGTATATACAAAAAACACACTTATATATAGTAAGTCTCTATTCCGGCGGTAATATTCTTTATATTTTTTTAAAATATCCTTGGGTATATTGTCATCGTAATATTTAACGGGGCCGGGCAAACCATAGGAAGAGTAGCGGATTAAAAATTCTTGATATAAATTATTGTTTGTTTTAGCCATAAATAACAAGGTGCCAATTGTGCTATAGATAAGAGGAATTTTGTAATATTTCTCGTTGTAAAACTGACCTGCACCCGGCAATATGGAAAGAAGCAGGGCTGTTTTTGGGTTTTTAGGGTCTTGTATCACTGGCTGCGACTCCTGTTTTACGATGGTTGTATCTGCTTTCTGGGCATTTATTGTGCTTGTAATACTTAATAAAATAAGTAGAAACAGCAAAATTTGTTTATTGAAGGAACTTGATATTTTCTTTAACATTTTTGAGAAATATGTTTATTAAAGCGATTAAGTATTACCTTATTTTTATTTACAGATAATACAAAAATATTAATGCACAGATTGTTATAGAACAAATCTTGATGGAAAATTAGTTATAATTCAATTCATAAGTATATTTGCTTTTTCAAGATGAAAAATGATGATTTGAGGTGCAGGCATATTCAAATATCAAAAAAACTATTTTCTCTCGACAAACAGCATTCACAATTCACAATTACTCTGTGTCTTATTCAGCAAGCATTTTCATAATCACCTCAAAATCTTCATCGGATACAAAAGGAATGATTAATTTTCCTGTCCCTTTATCGTTGCGTTTAATTTCAATTTTCCGATTGAAATGTTGCGATAAATTTTGAGTATGATGTATAAAAGCTTCAGGTAATTCAATTTTTTCTTTAGTTATTGCCTCTTTTTCTTCTGGATTAAGAATCTTTTTGACTAGTTCTTCCGTTTTCCTAACCGAAAGTCCTTCATCTATTACCTGAAAAAATATTTTAGTCATCAAATTAGGTTTCTCTACGGCTAAAATTGCTTTAGCATGCCCCATTCCGATTAATTTATCACGAATTCCGATTTGTAACTCAGCGGGTAAATTTAACAAACGTAAATAGTTGGCAACGGTAGCTCTCTTTTTCCCTACACGCTCGCTGAGAGTTTCCTGAGTAAGTTTACACTCTTCTAATAATCGCTGATAGCTGATTGCTACTTCAATGGCATTCAGATCTTGACGTTGAATATTTTCCACAAGAGCTAACTCTAGCATTTGATTATCTTCAACCTCACGAACAAAAGCAGGAATTTTTTTTAGCCCGGCCATTTTAGAAGCTTTAAAACGTCTTTCTCCGGCTATTAACTGGTAGTTGTCATTTTTAAGTTTCCTGACGGTTAGGGGTTGAATAATTCCTAATTCTTTAATGGATTGCGTCAATTCTTCTAAAGCCTCATTATCGAACTCTGTGCGGGGTTGATAGGGATTTGCTTCTATTTTACCGATAGGAATTTCGTCAAATTTGTCTGAACCTTTTGCAGCGGCTACTTCCCTTCTGTTGTCGTAATCCGAACTGTCTATTAGAGCGCCTAAGCCTCTTCCTAATGCTGCTTTTTTCTTCGCCATTGTTTAATTTGTTTTACGTTTTAATAAAATCATATAGTTAAGCGAAAAGTTAAAAGTGAATGTTGAAAATTTTTATCACATAATTATGCGCATATAATATTTCTCTAAACACTAATCTCTATTTTTCGTCTTCTTCCTCTTCTTCTTCTTCAGCTTCTTGTGCTCTCTGAAGCATTTCTTTAGCGAGGTTCAAATAATTTATTGCTCCTTTTGAGCTGGCATCGTACATTACCACGGGTTTACCATAACTGGGGGCTTCGCTTAGCTTAATATTTCGCTGGATAATGGTTTCAAATACCATTTTATCAAAGTGATGTTTAACTTCTTCAACTACTTGGTTAGAAAGGCGTAATCGAGCGTCATACATAGTTAGTAGAAAGCCTTCGATTTCTAATTCGGGGTTTAAACTTCCCTGTATCATTTTTATGGTATTCAGGAGTTTTCCTAAACCTTCCAGTGCAAAATATTCACATTGTACAGGAATGATGAGTGAATCTGCTGCCGTAAGGGCATTAAGTGTTAATAGTCCTAAGGAGGGAGAGCAGTCTATTAAAACATAGTCGTAGGCATCTCTAACTCTTTTAATGGTGTTTTGCAAAATACGTTCCCGATTAGGCATATTCAGCATTTCGATTTCGGCACCGACTAAATCTATATGAGCAGGAATTAAATCCAGATTTTCGGTTTCGGTTTGCATCAAAACTTCATTAGGATCTTCGTTGTCAATTAAACACTCATATATACTGCTTTCAACTTTCCGTAAATCGAATCCTAAGCCCGAAGTCGCATTTGCCTGCGGGTCTGCATCTATTAATAATATTTTCTTCTCCAAAACAGCTAAACTTGCTGCTAAATTAATAGCTGTGGTTGTTTTTCCAACGCCGCCCTTTTGGTTGGCAATAGCAATTACACGTGACATAGTTATCGTTTTATTTTATTAATACGAAAATATAATTATTTATTATTTTCGGTAACAAATTTAGAATTTTATTTAGAAAAGTTTAAATTATTTTATCAAATTATGTTAATAAGTTGTCTTTTTTGTTCATATCTTGTTTATAAAATATTGAAACTTAAATCTGGAATCGTTGTAAGTGATTTATTTTTAGAGCTTTATTTGTTTTTTGTCCTTCTGAAAATTTATATTCTTTGTTGATAACCGGCGTGTTGACTGATTTATTGTAAAATTCATAGGCAGATAGGGTTGTAAATAACTAATTTTCATTAAATTTAAGACGATAAACTGGCCATCTGCAAATGTAATGCTTAAATAATGCTGGTCTTTACTGAAACATAAGGAACTGATAAGTGTAAGGAATTTTTCTGAAAATAATTTTTTCTTACTATTTCTGCACTGAATGCAAACGCGACCCTCTTTATCACCCGTAGCAATAAGTTCTGATATAACGTCAAAGCCATTTAAGGCCTCCGTTTTTATTTCTTGTAGAGGCAAACTTTCTTTACTCAGTTTATCTAATTTTTTAATAGTCCCGTTTTGTTTAGCCCAATATAAATATTTCCCATTAGATTTCATCGCAATTACAGCTGCTCCGTCATCATATTTTTCAATACTTCGGGCTATTCCTGTCTTTTGATTAAACTGGTATAAATTTCCTTCATCCGTTCCGATATAAATCGTTGGGCTACTTAAGGTTATTTTAGTTATTGCTGACTGAATGACAATGTATTTTCTCTGCTTATGGGTATTTATATCAATTTTGAAAATTGCTCCGTTTCCCGATCCGCAGTAAGCATATTGTTCTACATTGTCTATACACACCGTATTGAGGCATTCACTAAGCTTGGTACTGATAATTTTAAGTGTCCAGCTTTGGGTTTCCCATAAATAAAAATACCCACTGAAATCTACTGCTGCGAGGTAATTGCCTTCTGGAGAAAATTTTAAATCACTGATTGCCCCTTTACAGTGTAGCGACCGGAGACTTAGTTTTTTGTCAATATCATAGAGCATAATTCTTTTATCATCTAAGCCGAGAGCAATAATATTTTTGTAAGGATGAAAATCTTGACAGAATGTCCATGCACTACCATTCTTATCCTGAAAAGTAATAGTCGGATAAGTTTTCTGACTATAAATATACCTTCCTGATACGAATATAGCAAGAATGAGAATTAGCTTCTTCATTAAATTTAAAGTTCATAGGTTCATACAAAAATACAATTATTTTTAATTAAAACAATAAAATAGCTGTTTTTTTGTTAACCTATTGATTTATTGAGTATTAAAGGTATGAGTTAATAGAGTCATTGTTAATCAGTTGGTTTAGAACACAAAGTTGAAAGAAGCTTTAAGCATTAATCCTCGCAAATTTTTATTCTCTTTAAAAGGAACGAAATATTCTGCTTTGGTGTCTAATAGGATATATTTATTTTTGAAAATTTCGAGACCAACACTCGGACTGACAGAGAAATTATAGCTTTGAAAATTACTACCTGTCTGGAAAATAAATCCCAAGTTATAGCCCGTGTATAGATTTAAAAACTTATTTTTCCCTCTTCCAAAATATTTAGAATAAAAATCCTGACCAAAATTTAAGATAAAAAGTTCAGCTATACGACTTTGTGATGCAGGTTCGGCAGAAAATTCTTTAAGCGAACTGAGTCCGGCATAGGATTTACCTTTAGTAAACAGATATTTTAAGGAGTAACCAATATATTGTTTGGCCGATATATTTGCTATTGGATTTTCTGGGACAAAATAAACAAATTGGGCACCGGGCATATTCACCCACGAAATTTTGTCTGATGTGAAGTCGTTCGTTTCATCTATTAGGCTAAGTATTACACGGTATTTTTCAGGTTTAAACTGCCGTAGGCTTGTAGATTTTGTATCATATATTTGTCTTTCAAAATCGCGTATTTTTGCCCAAAGAGTGTTATAACGCTCGCTACCCACTTGAAGTTTTGCTATTTCTGCTTCGTATATGTTTTTTTGTTTTTTTAAATATTTTAGTTTTAAATTTAAATTTTCGGTTTTATTGCTGGCTCCGGTATTAATGTTTTTCTTGTGAATATAGCCCAATTGAGGAATTAAGTCCTGAAAGGCAGCAAATCCTTTTTTATTGATATAAAAATCAATGGTAAAATCTGAAACACTAAGATCTTGATTATTAAGATTTAGCTTTTTTGTTCCTACAAAATTATTGACTAATTTAACCGAATTTTCAAAATTAGAGGTATAAATTTCTATTTCTTCCTGAGTGCTTATTTGCTGCTGTGCTTTTAATACTAGCGTACAAAGGAGTTGCAAACCGATAAATAATATCCAATATTTATTCATATACTTTTTTTGTTAAGATAATCTTTTTTTTAACAAAAAAAACAGTGCATATACTTTTAAATTGTCGAATTAATAATTATATTAGTCGAAAATTCAAAATTATGTTTCTAAAAAAATTCCAACCCAGAAGCAATACTACAAAAAAGGCTGTTGTTACTGCCGGTTTTTATGCCTTAGGCCGGGTTTTAGAATCGGCCTCAAAAGTGGATGATTCTATGAAAAATGATGTGGCAGAATGGGACGAAGGTTATTGTTTTTATATGAAAGTGCTTCCATCCGGTCCCAGTTTAGCCATGCAAAAAACAGGTAAATATCTGAAATTTTTGGGAATGAAGGAACTTGAAAGTGCCAATATGGTTGTAGAAGTAAAAAATATGGAAATTGCCTTCAAGATGATAACTGCCCAACTTGGTGCCCATCATGTTTATGCTCAGCACCAGATAGGTGTGGTAGGAAGTGTGGCAGATTCTATGCGTTTTATACGGATGGTTTATACGGCAGAGGATTATTTATTCCCAAAAATCTTGAGTAAAAATATACTGAAAAAAGTAAAAAATGCTTCTTTGGATAAGGCACTTAACCGACTACATATATTAACTTTTGGATTATTTTTAGGCAAATAAATACATTGATTATGTTACCAAAATATTATGAATTTTTTAATCCGGTGAAAATTAATGCCGGTGACAATGCTTTAGAAACGATTCCATATGAATTGAAGCAATTAGGTGTAAATCAGCCAATTATTATTACAGATCGAGGAATTAAAAAGGCTGGTTTGTTGAAAATTGTTTTGGATAGTTTTGGAGGCTCGGATATAGAAGTTGAGGCCGTTTATGATCAAACGCCTCCGGATTCTTCGCTAAAAACGGTGAATGAGATTGTTGTGCAGTTTAAGGAGAAGAAATGTGATTCTATTATTGCTATTGGAGGGGGGTCGGTGATGGATACTGCCAAGGCTGTAAATATTGTAGTTTCGGAAGGCACTGACGACATCCGTCAATTTATGGGTGCCGACCGTTTGAAAACGCCCCAAAAACCGCTTCTTGTTATTCCTACCACTTCGGGAACAGGAAGTGAAGTTACACTGGTAGCTGTAATAAATGATACGGAAAATAATGTAAAACTCCCTTTCACCTCTTATTTATTGATGCCTAAATTAGCCATTTTAGATCCTCGGATGACTTTGTCTTTGCCGGCAAAATTCACTGCAGCTACTGGAATGGACGCTCTTACGCACTCTGTGGAGGCTTACACTTGCTTGCAGAAAAACCCGATGAGCGATGCTTATGCTACCGCAGCTATTAAATTAATATCAGAAAATATAGTGAAAGCAGTGAAAAACGGAAAGGATAAAAAAGTTCGTTTTGCTATGGCTAATGCATCTATGATGGCGGGTACTGCTTTTTCTAATTCGATGGTGGGCGCTGTTCATGCTATTGGTCATGCATGTGGTGGCGTGGCTCATGTTCCGCATGCTATGGCTATGTCGATATTATTACCTCATGTGATGCGTTTTAATATGGATGTTATGGAAGAGCTTTATGCCGAACTCCTGCTTCCTTTGGTCGGTGCCGAAATATACGCTAAAACATTTGCCTCTCAGCGAGCAACAAAAGCCGTTTTAAAGATTGAAAAATTACAATCGGAGCTGTTAGAATATGCCAGTTTACCGGTAAAACTTAGTAATGCTGGTGTGAAAGAAGAACAATTTGAAGCCATTGCTCATACTGCTTTAAATGATG
>CAYQXT010000173.1:0-8071 GCA_964421365.1 uncultured Bacteroidaceae bacterium | reverse complement strand
CTGATGATACGGAGTTGAAACGTACTCCTATGGTTTGTGAAGTCTGTTTCTGGAAATGTGCCGGATGGGCATATACCGATAAAGATGGCAAAATACGAAAACTTGTTGGCAATGATTTAGACCAGCACAGTAACGGAAGATTATGCCCTAGAGGAACAGGTGGACTAGGAATGTATTATGATGACGACAGGCTGAAATGGCCTCTTATCCGTGTAGAAGAAAACGGAAAACAAACGTTTAAACGGGCAACTTGGGATGAAGCATTTGACTTTATTGCCAAGAAACTAAAAGGAGTAAAAGAAAAATATGGTGCAGAAAGCCTCGGCTTATTTGCCCACGGCACGGTAGCCGAGCATTTTATCCATTTTGCAAAAGCTTTTGGCTCTAAAAACATAGGAGAACCTGCTTATGCACAATGTATGGGTCCTCGTATGTCGGCTTTTAAATTAACCTACGGTACTCCCTTGCGTTCTCCCGAACCATTAGATATGCGAAATGCCAAATGTATGGTATTAATCGGTTCGCATATTGGCGAGAATATGCACAATGGGCATGTACAGGAAATGTCACAGATGGTCGAAAACAAAGCAACAATCATCACTGTTGATCCGCGTTTTTCTACCGCAGCAAGCAAATCTAAATATTGGTTAGCCATAAAACCAAGTACTGATTTGGCACTATTATTAGCATGGATGAACGTTTTGATTAATGAAAATCTCTACGACAAAACCTTTATAGAGCAAAACACCTATGGTTTTGATCAACTCAAAACCCATGTACAGCAATATACCCCCGAATGGGCAGCTGGTATTACCACAATTGCCCCCGATTTAATTCGTAAAACAGCTTATGAAATGGCTGCAGCCGCTCCTGCTTCTCTTGTTCACCCCGGCCGCCATGCTACATGGTATGGTGATGACACACAGCGCGAAAGAGCAATTGCTATTTTAAATGCTCTGCTTGGTAACTGGGCTAAGAAGGGCGGTATTTATCAGCCTGAAAAAATAAGACTACCTGAATTTCCGCAGGAGGAATTTCCTAAACCAAAATGGACCTGGCGTGATGCCGTTGACGGGAAATATCCCTTTGCCAATACCGGTGTAACCAATGCGATAATAGACATTTCGCATCCCGATAATAAATCAGATAAGAAAATCAAGGCATGGATTATTATTGCAACCAATATTGTAGTTAGTATTCCAAATAAAAAACGCACCTTAGAAGCCCTTAACAATCAGGAACTCGTTGTGGCAATAGACACAATGCCCTCCGAAATCACCGGTTATGCAGATGTCATTTTACCCGAAAGCACCTATTTAGAGCGTTGGGATCCCATTCGTACTTCGCAACACCGAAAACCAGCCATTGCCCTAAGAATGCCGGCAACAAAAGCCCGTTGGGAAACAAAACCTTCGTGGTGGATAGCTCGAGAATTAGGGCTACGTTTGGGATTAGAAGATTTTTATAAGTGGAAAAATTTAAAAGAAGTATTAGAATTTCAATTAAAAAAAGTAGGAACCTCGCTCGAAGAAATGCAAAAAATTGGAGTTAAAACTTTCGACAGAGAATATGATGATTTATATCTAGATGGGCAAATGGAGTTTAATACCAACACTGGTAAAATTGAACTGTATAGCACCGATTTAGCTGACATGGGATTTGATGCAATGCCCAAATATGTGTCTCACGATGAACCCGATTCCGGATTTTATCGCATGATATATGGCCGTGTTCCGATGCACACATTTGACCGCACACAGAATAATCCTTTTTTACACGAATTGCGAAAAGAAGGACATATATGGATAAATCCTGTTGTGGCAAATGAGTGGGGACTTGAAAATGGACAAAAGATTTGGCTAAAAAATCAAGATGGGATAGTCTCTTCATTCCCTGCAAAAGTTCGGATTACCGAAAGGATACGCTTTGACTCTGTTTTTGTTCCTCATGGATTTGGCCAAGGCGGGAATACAATGACAAAAAAGTTAAGTAGAGCTTATGGAAATGGTATTTCCGACTCGGAAATGATAACGAAAATTACAATAGATGAAATAATGGGAGGTACTGGAATGCGCGGTAATTTTGTAACATTCTTAACCCAAGACCCAAGAAAGGAGGCTGAAGCATGAGATATGGAATGGTAATAGATACACTCAAATGTGTAGGTTGTGCAGACTGCGTAGTGGCCTGCCAAACAGAGAATAATGTTCCATTAGGATTTGCCCGCGATTGGATTTCCGAAACGCTTAATGGAAGCTATCCAGAATTGCATCTCGAACTAAGAAGCGAAAGGTGTAATCATTGTGATAATACCCCCTGCGTAAGAAGCTGCCCCACAGGCGCTAGTCACGTTATCGAAGGAGGAATTGTAAAAGTTACTCACGATGAATGTATTGGTTGTGGTGCTTGTATAGAGGCTTGCCCTTATGATGCACGTTTTTTTCATCCCGATGGATATGTAGATAAATGTACTTTCTGCGATCATCGCGTAGCTAACGGACAAGATCCTGCTTGTGTAGCAGTATGTCCTACACACTGTATGCATTTTGGCGATTTTGACGACCCCAATAGCGAGGTTTCTAAATTAGTGGCTACTCGTAAGACCAAAGTTTTGGCGCCTGAAGCCGGTACAAATCCTCAAATTTTCTATATAATTTAAAAAGATAAAAGAAATGGAAGAAATTATTATAAGTGGCAGATATATTCCGCACATCGATCCTAATTTAGATGTATGGAGCTGGCCAATTGCTACCTACCTATTTCTTGGTGGTTTGGCTGCCGGAATAGTTATTTTTGCTGCAATATATACCTTGTTAGGAAAGGAAAACGAGTATAAGGCTACGGTAAAAATTACCCCTATTTTTGCCCCTGTTGCTTTGGCTCTGGGATTATTCTTTTTATTATTTGATTTGCATCATACTTTTTATGCATGGCGATTATTTACAATCATTCGCTATAATTCGCCCATGTCATGGGGAGCATGGACTTTGCTTGTAATCACTCCTTTATCAATAATTTGGGTGTTAATGTGGCTAAAAGATATTGCCCCTAAGATGAACTTCTCAGGCTGTTGTTCTGGAATACTTAAGTTGCTTTTTGTTGAGAAGAATGAAAGCGATAAGTTGAACTGGGAATGGAAATACCAATGGTTAACAAATTTAGAGCAATTTTCCCTGAAAAAAAGAAGACCATTTGCTTGGGTGATGCTATTACTCGGACTTATTGTTGGAGTTTATACGGGTATCCTATTATCAGCTTTTAATGCACGACCATTATGGAACACAGCAATACTGGGCCCTTTATTTTTAGTCTCCGGAATTTCGACTGGAGCAGCGGCAATTATGTGGGTTTCCAAAAATCATGATGAGATAAAAGCATTTAGCAAAATAGACCTATTTCTTATTGCAACCGAATTATTCTTAATTGTTCATATGCTTATGGGTTATAGAGCAGGAGCAAATATAAAAGTCTATGCTTCCGACTTCTTCCTTGGGGGCGATTATACGGTAGTTTTTTGGGTCTTCTTTGTTGCTTTGGGATTAGTAGTTCCGGCAATTTTAGAGGCTTTTGAATTAAAAGGCCGGAAAATACCCGTAGGCTTAGTTTCATTTTTAATCCTTGGCGGCGGTTTATTATTCCGTTTTATTATGGTATATGCCGGGCAGGTAATTCGGTATTTATATTAATTAAAGAGTAAAAAAAAATTATGGAACCAAAAAAATATATGAATCCTTATTTAGCCGGATTTATAATGGGCTTAGCTTTACTTGCAGCCTTTTATTTTTCGTCAGAAGGATTAGGTGGCAGTGGTGCCCCCAAACGCTTAGTTGTAGCTGCGGTAGAAACGATAGCCCCTCAGCACACTTTTAATAACCATTTTTACAACCATATGGTAGATAATGGAAATAAAAATCCTCTATCTAACTGGGTGGTTTTTGAAGTACTCGGAGTATTTTTTGGAGGATTACTTTCTGGAGCTTTAAGCGGACGCTTAAAAGTAAAAGTAGAGCATTCTCCCAAAATCACTTCTAAAAAGCGCCTTTGGGCTGCCCTAATTGGGGGAACATTGTTTGGAATTGGAGCTCAGTTTGGCCGTGGTTGTACAAGTGGTGCCGCATTAAGCGGAATGACCGTTTTCTCTACTTCAGGCTACATTGCCTTAATAGGAATATTTGCCATGGCATTTATTGTTGGGAAATTAAAAATTGTTAAAAACCTTTGGATTTAATTTTTAAATAAAGAAATATGGGACCATTAGTAAAATTGGGAGAAATAGCAAGCGGATGGGATTTTGTTATCGCCTTTTTGATAGGAATTCTATTTGGATTTGCTTTAGAACAAGCCGGTTTCTCTTCCAGCAAAAAAATTACCGGCTGGATTTATGGTTTTGACTTTACCGTTATAAAAGTTTTCTTTACGGCCTCGATAGTAGCCATGACCGGGCTCATGGTAATGCAATATGTAGGTTGGATAGATTTTGATGAACTATTTGTTAATCCCACCTATTTATGGTCGGAGATTGTGGGTAGCCTCATTATGGGGGCGGGGTTTGCTATCGGGGGATTTTGCCCGGGCACAAGTGTTGCCGCTTCTGCAATAGGAAAAAAAGATGCTATGGTGTTTTTTGTAGGAATCATGATAGGGGTATTCATTTTTGCCGAAGGATATCCACTTTGGGAAGGACTACACAAAGGATATGCTTACGGACGCTTAATGCTTCCCGAACAATTGGGTATTAGCAAAGGCACCTGGGCTTTCTTCTTTATACTGCTTGCAATGGCCACTTTCTGGGGGCTTTCTGCTATACGAAAAAAATATGCTGATAAAGAATTAGATTATTAAAAAAAAGATCATGACAAAAGAAAAGCAAATAAGAATATATATACTACTCACTGCTCTTTTTATTCTAATGGGATTTATTATGCTATTTATTCCCGATAAAAAAGTAGATAGGCAACTATCGCCACGAAGTGTTGTGAAAATTTACAATCATGGGTCTGCCTATTATTCGCCAGACAGAGTAGCTCAACTCATTATGGAAGAAAATCCGGTGCTCCAATTAGTAGATGTACGTTCGTCCAAAGAATTTGAGCAATTTTCTTTAGAAGGAGCTATAAATATTCCCTTAGATAAACTTTTTAAACGGGATAAAAGAAATCGTTTTGTCAATTCGGATTATCTCAAGCCGGACAAAAACATTACTATATTTTATTCTAATGGCGATGTAAAAGCTACCGAAGCATGGGTATTAGCCAAAAGGCTACATCTAAACAAAGTTTATATTTTAAAAGGTGGCTTAAATAATTGGGTACAAAGTATCATGCGCCCACAAGCACCGGATATCAATACGGCTACACCTAAGGATTACGCTCAATATAGCTTTCGCAAAGCAGCAAGTTCATTTTTTGGTGGAGGCTCAACCGTTGCCAGCTCAGAAGCAGATAAAAAAGTAACAAAAAAAGCACCTGTTAGAAAGAAAAAAGCAGTCGAAGAAGAAGGCGGTTGTTGATAATTGTGAATGGTGAATGGTGGTTGAAATTTATTACAGAAGAAATATAAATCTCTTTTACAGTTCATAGTCACTATATTATAAAATTAAAAAAAATAAATTATGAAACGTGTTGACGATCATGGTCATTTTACAATGGGAAATATATGGGGAATCGCTATTTTTACCATTATATTACTCATTATATTAGTGGCCTATAATTCCAATAAGCCACATTATGTACTTAATCCACAGGAGTCTTTAGATCAGATTACAAATAAAGCACAATTTGTGAATACCTATAAAATGGCTGAAATTCTTAAAAATAATGATTCTCTTTATCAGATTA
Source organism: uncultured Bacteroidaceae bacterium (assembly GCA_964421365.1). GTDB lineage: Bacteria > Bacteroidota > Bacteroidia > Bacteroidales > DYOH01 > CAYQXT01. The sequence goes on along the minus strand of CAYQXT010000173.1, from coordinate 2,234 downwards.
TCGACCTTAGAAATCCAATGGAGTTCGCAGCTTCCCATATCAAGCAAGCTATAAATATTCCTGTAGGCCGTTTATTTGATAAGAAATTTGACAAAATTCTTAATCAAAGCAAGAAAATTAATATCTTGATTGGATCAACTGCCTCTGAATCTATTTTAGGCTATATGCTAATGGTACAAGAAGGATACCAAAATCTGAGAGCTGTAAAATATGGTTATCATTTCATACAATCGAATATTGTAGAAAATTTTGCTCCAATGAGTGGTAAATACGATGACAGCCGGGCTTATTACGATTACAACAAAATTGTAAGTCAAACAGCAGGAGCTTCTGTTGGAAGTTCATCAACTGCTAAGCCCAAAAAAGCTGCACCAGTAAAGAGGAAAAAGAAAGCAGCTGAAGAAGAAGGAGGATGCTGATAATTGTTAATGGTAAGCAAAACCGTATTGAATTATCTAAGCTTATTTTTAGTCTGTTTGCTAGTAATTATGGTGAACTCATTGTCATGTAGTTGATATGTATAGTTATAGAATGGTTACAGATAGAGATTAAATAAGAAATAGGATTCTTTGCGAATTTTAGTACAAGATTTAAAATTTATAATTAAATAAAGACCTTCGAGCCTGCCACAGCACCTCGAAGTGTCATTTTTATTCACTTAAAATGAAAAATATGAAAAAATATAGTTTAATACTATCCGTAGTATTGGTCGGTTTCTTATTGTTCAGTTCTTGTGGCAATTCGCCCACTAAGAAAGCCACGGTTAAAGAACAAACTACTATAATTAACGAGAGTCAGGCCTTACTCAATTTTTTTGAGACTAATGGCAATTTCATTAATAGTAAAGCCGTACCAACGCTTATTTCTCCTACTGCCGTAAATGAAAATTTAGACCACTATTTGGTTATTGATATTCGTTCACAGTCGGCTTATATAAATGGACACATTGACGGAGCGGTAAATGTACCCGTAAAAGGATTGCTAGACTTTTTAGAGACAAAAGAATCTGCTGCTGCATACGAGAAAGTGGTTCTGGTTTGCTATTCGGGTCAGACAGCAAGTTATGCAACAAGTATTCTTCGCCTTTTGGGCTATGGGAATGTTTATGCCATGAAGTGGGGGATGAGTAGCTGGAGTAAAACTACTGCCGCACATTGGACAAAGAATATATCTAACAAATATGCTTCTAAATTAGAAACAAAAGAAAATCCAAAGCCGGCAGAAGGAAGTTTGCCGGAACTAAAAACAGGGCAGAAAACGGTAGCTGCCATTTTACACGCTCGCGCCAATACATTATTAAAGCAGGGCTTAAAAGTAGCTGATGTTAAAGTAGATAGTGTTTTTGCACATACAGATAAATACTTTATCATTAATTATTGGCCTAAAGCATTATATGATATTGGCCATATTCCTTCGGCCTTTCAATATACCCCAAAAAAATCGTTAAGTAGTAAAGCCGATTTACTGACCTTGCCTACCAATAAGCCAATTGCTGTTTATTGTTTTACCGGTCAGCATGCAGCTTTTGCCACAGCCTACTTACGAATGTTGGGTTATGATGCTAAGATACTACTTTACGGCGCCAATAGCTTTATGAACGGGAAAATGAAATCAGACACACGTTTGGGACATGCTTTCAATCCGGCAACAACGCCACAAAATTTTCCTTTAACAGAGGGTGAAAAACCTTCAAAAAAAGTGGCTTCGTCTGCCGGTTCGGCTAAAAAGCAAACTAAAAAAGCACCCGTTAAGAAGAAAAAGAAAGCCGTAGAAGAAGAAGGTGGATGTTAAGTAATCATGAATTATCAATTGTGATGCTGACTGTCGAGAAGAAATACTTAGTTAGAAAATTATAATATATAAATAAATACCCCTAAAGTCATCGGATGAATACTTTGATTGAAACGCGTATTTTTAATCAACTAAAACACAGGTAATTAAAAAAATCATCCGATGATTATTAATCGTGAAATTCGACATTATGTTGTAATGTTTATGAATTGCATAAAACATATTGTCGCATAGTGATGAAATTTTGGTAATGAAGCACTAAACTATATTTATAAGATAAAATTAAAAGTTTTATTCATTCTATTATCCATAATATATATAATTTACTAATAATAAGCGTTTTCTAAAATATCTCTATAATTAATGAGTTCGGTCTAAAAGCCGGTCAGACGGATAGATTTATTAAAACTGTAAAAATAGACAGCTCATTTACAATTGATTAA
>CAYQXT010000172.1:0-8084 GCA_964421365.1 uncultured Bacteroidaceae bacterium | reverse complement strand
AATATATTATATAATGAAAAAAATCAACTATTTTCAAACAAATATCATCGCAATATAAACATCTATCATAATTGTCACTCAAACAGTAAACATTAATGATTAAGGCTATAATAAATAAATTCGGGATTTACGATGTGGATTTTGGAATATTATAATAGGTGGTAAATGATGATAAGCATCCGGATCTATTTATTTGTATATTATATTCTGAGAGCGAACTATTCTTTAGCGACAAACAAAATTAACAGTTCACAATTAATAATTCACCATTGCTGAGTAGCAATATACCTTAAATTTGCAAGTCAAAATGATTTATAAGTCCTGTATAAAAAGGTGAATTTGCATCAAAATCAGTCGGACGGCTTCATTAATCAATTGTAAATGAGCTGTCTATTTTGAAAATTAAAAACAGTAGAACGACTAAAAGGCTTATATCAAGACTTAACAAAAGCTAATGCAGATTTTGTTCGCATATCAAACATTATGTTTGCCATGAGTTCATCATAACTCCAAGATTTTAGCTCTTTTAGTATTAAGGCTGAAATTAAAATATTTATCAGAACATTAGAGCGGCTTCCGTTTTTTGAAAATAAAACTTTATAATCGCTCTCTTTTATATTATTAATAAAGATTAAATTATAGAATGCTTTTTCCGGTGTTTTTTCTAATAGCTCTTGCTATTCATTATCAAGCAGTTGAGTTTCAAAAGTAAATATATCTAATTGATTGTTAGCTTTAAACATAATTTCATAAATTTCACTTCAAAAACAACAAATATATTGTTTATAACCAAATATTTAAAGTTTTTTTTTTTTAAAAAAATTATAAATTATCTTTACCTTGTCTGAAAAATAGTTTTTAGACAGGACTCATTAATCTATAAAAAAATCATGAAAAAATATGTACTTAATCACTTAATAGCGTGGCTAAAAAGGAAAAAACTGTCCTTTTATTTACTAATAGGCATCCTTTTGGCTATGAATGTAAGTGCCTTTTCGCAAGCCACACTCTATACGGCAAAATCTGATGCATTTATTAAAATCCATTTTAAGGGAATAAGTAATGCATGTATCGCACCATGGGCGACCACAAAATCCCTGTATATCGACAATGTGTTCTATAAAGACTATACCAAGACTAGTTCTTCTTTAATTCATTTTGACACTCCGGGAATTACGCATACCCTATATTTTAAAGTTAGATATACCGGATTTTTATGCGATTATACGCTTACTTCACCTACCGTTTCTGTTACTCTTGATGATTTGTTACCTCCTACAGATTTAGTGGCTACAGATAATAAGTTTGCTAAAGCTATTGAACTTACCTGGGGAAGAGGAACCTATTTTCCAGTGGAGGATATTTCCTATTATATTTACAGGAATGACGCACAAATAGCAACCGTTGCTGGAACAGATAGAAGTAATGATATATACACATTTACCGACAAAAACCGGAAAGCCGGCGAAAAAAATACCTATACCATAAAAACCTATTTAAAAACAAAGAAAATATTTTCCAAGGCAGTAAGTGTTCAAGGCTCTACCTTCGACATCCATTTACAAGCCAGTACCAATAAGACAGGGAAAGTGCAGCTATCTTGGGCAAACGCCTCAGTTACAGGTGCTACTGGCTATAAATTATATCGTTCGGATGGCACCATAAATCCGAATATCTACGAAGCAAACTCGGCAGAATATCTATATTATCAGGATGATGCCAATTTAACACCCGGTTACTATTATACCTACACCATTACTGCCAATTCTACGTCAGATGTAACTCAATCAGTACAAGGTAGAACCTTACCCAATGGCACTATAAGTGGCAAAGTTACAGCTCCTTATGGAGGCCCAATTGGAAATGTTAAAATAATGGCTGTAAGACAAGACACCGTAGCTGGTGATACAACTTCTGTCTATTACGCCTATACCGACCCTAATGATGGAACTTATGCTATAAATTATGTTTTCTACAACGAAAAATCTTCCTTTAAAGTGAGTCCAATCTTAGAAAATCATGGATTTAATCCAGACTATAAAAATATAAGCTTGCTCACCAGTAATAATATCCAGACAGAAATTAATTTTACGGACACTTCGGCATTCACTGTTTCCGGTTCTATAATTCAACAAGGAAAACAGAGCGCTTGTCCGATAGCCAAGGTAGAAATTCTTGTAGATAGCTTATTTAAAGGAACAAAAACAGACAAAAGCGGAAATTACTCTTTAACCGTACCACAAAGCGACAATTATACTATCACTGCCCGAATGAAAAATCACCTTTTTAACCCTCCAAATATCAAAATATTAATTACAGATAATACCTCTCAAATAAATTTTACAGATACTACAAAATTCCTATTACAAGGTTATTTTACAGCAAGTTGCAATATTTATATTGGTCGCGCTACTTTGCGATTTTACAGCGCTGATGGAAGCAATTGTATGATTGATACCCTCACAACAAACAGTGATAGCGGCTATTTTAAAATTGAACTCCCAGCTCGCAAATACAAGGTTGATTTACTCTCTTTTACCTCTGTGGATGAAAACCTAATCGCCGCTGCGGATGTAGAAGCCTATTTCTCGGCTAGCAGAACTATTGATCTGACTACCGGCAAGGCCCAACTTAATTATACCTATCGTTTAAAACCCGAACTTTCTATTAGCGGACTAAGTGATGAAACCACTACTTGCGATAGTACACCCATTTTACAACAAAACAAAAGCTACCCAATTATTTTTAATATAAATGAAAGTTTTGGTGGGCAAAGCTGTCCGGCCGATACCGGCTATATTACTTTTGAACAGGATATAGCTGATGGACATTTAAAAACGGATACCCTTTACTTTAAAAATGGCAAAGACTCTATAAACCTCACTCCGGGCGAACCAAATACAATTGCCGATTATATGCGAAATCTGAACGCAACAGTGTATGTTGGCGAAAAAAATAGTAATTTTAACTCTAAAGTTCTGGTTGTGGGTTATAAGCCTAAAGGAAAAACATTCACCACCGTTACGCCTGCCATTCCCTTTTTAATTGTTCACGACCCACCCGGCGATGGGAGTTATAGTACCTTTGAGAAAAGCACAAGTATCAACCAAAGTATTAGTTTTAGCACCGAGTTTTCCGGTTCGGTAAATACTTGGGCTAAAGTTAAATTAGGAACAAAATTTGAAGCTGGAGAGATTGTCTCAGTAGAAACATCTATTTGGGGCGAAATAGGTATTGCACTTGAAGCAGGCGTAAGCTCAGTTAATAGTGAAGAACTAAACTTAAGTATAACTGCAACAAAAGCATATAGCACTTCGAGTAATGATGACATTATTGGAGATGGCGGCGATGTATATATTGGTGGTGCATTAAATATGATATATGCACTTACCGAAATTATTGCCTATGATGCAGATTCATGCAAAGTAGATAAATATAATAATATCATTGTGGTGCCCGATGGCTTCAAAACGACTTATATGTACACCGAAAATCATATCACAAATGTTCTTATCCCACAATTAGAACAAATCAGAGATACCTATTTATCCAAGGGAAATGATTCGGCAGAAATTTATACCAACCAGATTAAGGTATGGGAACAAGTAGTTTCCTCTAATCATGAAAATATACTTAAAGCAAACAAAATTGAAAATATCTCTTTCAGTGCAGGAAATGAATACAGCTCCTCTCTGGAATCCTCATCAAGCAGCACAAGCTCACTGGATTTTTCGATGTATGTAGATGCTTCTGTTGCCGTAGAAGCTGGACTCGAAATTGGTGGCTCCGGTACTTCGGCCGGTGTAGAAGCTCACTTTAAGGTAGAACATGGCGAAGGTCAAAGTACCACTACAAGCAAAAGCCATACTACTGGATATGCCTTAAGTGATGATGATGCCGGCGACTATTTTAGCGTTGATATATTAAACGACAAAGTATATGGAACACCTGCATTTAAACTTGTTGCCGGCCGTTCCAGTTGTCCGTGGGAATCAGGCACACAGAGGCGCGATGATCTGCAATTTACTTCAGATACCTATTCCCAAACAGTTAGTGATGCAAACGGACAAGCTGTTTTTCGTTTACAATTAGGAAATATAAGCCAAAGCAATGAAGACAGAACTTATAATCTCATTTTTGATCAGACAAGCAATCCAAATGGTGCTCTTATAACTATAGGAGGAAGTCCTGTGGTTGGGAATGTGCCTATTCCCTATGAAATACCGGCAGGGAAAGCGGTATATGCCACTGTTACGATCCAAAAAGGTCCCAATGTTTCATCTTATACCGATTTGAAATTTACCTTAGAATCGGCCTGCGATGGGCAGATCGCCGAAGATGTTTATTTGAATGCCTATTTCCCTAGCAGTTGTAGCAGCATAATCATTGCTACAAAAAAACAGCATCCAGTAATAAATCAGGCTAGTGGCAATAATTTAAACTTTAGCTTTTCGGACTACGACAAAAGTAAAATGGATAATATTGAAATGCAAATTCGTAAGCAAGGAGAAATTTTTTGGACCTCCTATCAAAATATTTCGGTTTCGCAACTCAATGACAATGGCTCTACGGATATCGTATTTACACTTGATACCCTTGCTGATAGCGACTATGAATTCCGAGCTACCTTGCAATGTTCCGATGATGTTATAGCCTCAAATACCGTAGGTATAACCTTAGACCGCATAAGCCCCAAATTATCGGGAGTACCACAACCAAGTTCGGGTTCTTATCAAGAGGGAGACAATATTTCTGTTAGTTTCTCCGAAAATATTAATTGTGATGCCCTATCCAATAGCAATATAAAAATAAAAAATCAGACTACACAGATAAATATTAATGATAATTACGGATGTTTTGAAAACAAAATAATTATTCAGCCACTTGATTTGGCCGATATTAAAGCTGGCGACTCTCTACAGGTTCAAGTATCTGGAATATCCGATTTAGTTGGCAACAAGCAAGCAGATACAATTCTTTGGGCATTTAATATTCCAAATAGGGATGTCCTCACAAACGATTCTGCCGGAGATTATGATAATGACGGCATTCTAAACGATATGGATAATTGTACGTTAAGCTTTAATCCTTATCAAGAAGATATGGATAATGACGGAATTGGCGATGTTTGTGATCCGGATATAGATGGCGATGAAATTAATAATGCGATTGACAATTGTCCAAGCTTTGCAAATACCAATCAGGCGGATAAAGACAGCGATGGAATTGGCGATCTCTGCGATGACGATATAGATGGAGACGGAATTGTTAATTCTTTGGATAATTGCCCTACAACGGCAAACAAAGATCAGGTAGACTCCGATAATAACGGGATAGGCGATGCCTGCGATGGAATATCGGGTATCAAAAACAAAGGATTTAATCCTAAAGGCAAAAATTTTATCATCTATCCCAATCCATTTACAAAGAGTACTTCCTTCTCCGTTCATCTATTACGTACCGAATTTGTGAAAATTACTATTTATAATCTCAATGGACAAAAAATTCAAACAATCATGAACAAAAAATTACAAAAAGGAAATCATTCTATACCTTTTTATGCCCAGAAAATAAAACCCGGAATTTATTTTTCAAAACTCACAATAGGGAATTTGAACTATCGGGCAAAAATAATTAAAACAAAATAATGCCCAGAATATAAATAAATAGATACGATGATTTGTATAGTCATCGTATCTATTCCTTACTTTTCAAGCAGCCATTTCTTTATCCAACTATAAACCTGTAAACTATTCAGCAAATCAAGATGTTTCGTATTGCGACAGATATACTGATGGGACTCTGGAAATTGAAGATTATATTTGGCTTGTTGGTGTTTTCCCAAAGCACTTGCAAGAGGGACTAAACCATCCCCTATCAATTCATCCTTTAGTTTATTTTCTGTTTTTCCTATCGTTGCAGCCACAGTGTAACATTGTATGTCGGTAGGTAGCGGAACAGGAAAGCGTAAATCTTCCGAAAATTCAAAACGATCTCTACCTTGCCAATCGGCAGCCAGCAAATTGCCAAAACGCAAATCAGTTATTCCCGAACTTCTTATTTTTCCCAAACGGGCAAAAGGGGCACTATATGGAGTGGCCTCAAGAATATTATCAATCCAATTCCCCGCTTTTTCTAAGGGAGAGCCATGATGTGGAGTACCCAAGAAAATCATTTTTTGGCTTTGTAAAGGCCATTTTTTTCCTGTTTTCTGAGCATTCCACAAAGCACTCCGACAAAGCAAACCTCCCATACTATGCGCCAAGAAATAAATTTCTGTACCGGCAGGTAATTGATTAATCAGTTTCTCGATTATTTCCGAAAATTCCAGACCATTTTCAGACACATGCAAACCACTATTATAATGCAAATAAACAGGAAAAAAGCCCAAATCAGAAGCTAAAGACTCCCCATGATCGTGATTCTGCCTCTTCCATTCCAGATCATTCATACACAGGCCATGTACTAATAGCAGTAACTTTCTCCCCGATTTTTCAAAAGCTTTTTGCGTAGCAAGAATATCTAAAGGCATTCCCATACGTCTGAATTGCATAGGAATGGCCAATGAATTCTTTTTGGCCCATAAATAATCTCCCAAAACACCATTCAAAGCAGCTATAACAGCTTCTTTTCCAAAAGATGACTCTTCTTTCGCCAAAGGAGATTTAAACTTATCCAATAAAACATCTATTCCACTCCCGCTTAATTGGGTAATTAGCCGAATATTATCGTACACCATACCCGTAATTCCATCTGTTTTTCCCTGTTTCGATTTCTTCGTTAAGCCCAATATACGAAGTATCTTGTAATGCAAAGCCTCTACAATGTCGGTAATTCCCCGAATGGCCTCTATGGTTATTTTACCGGTATCTCGCAAATTATTTGTCAAATTGTCCTTTTTTTTACTCATTTTTATACACTAAAATTTAGTAAATATACAGAAGTATAATAAAATCGAAACTTTAATTAAAAAAATATTGTTAATTTCGCCTTAAAAATAAAAAAAACATGACTGCATTATTGATTATGTTACTAACTTTTGGCGGATACATAGCCATGTATAAGCTTTACGGCCGTTTTATAGGTCAAAAAATTTTCAAGCTTAATCCGGCAGCTAAAGTACCTGCTAAAGAATTAGAAGACGGCATCGACTATGTGCCTACAAAAAAAGAAATCATTTTTGGCCACCATTTTGCTTCCATCGCAGGTACAGGTCCTATTGTAGGCCCTGCGGTTGCCATCATCTGGGGCTGGCTACCCGCACTTATCTGGGTTTTTCTGGGGAGTATAATTATGGGTGCTGTGCACGATTTTGGTTCGCTGATTATTTCCATGCGAAATCAGGGGAAATCCATTTCTGAATATACCGCTAAATATGTTTCGCCCCGAACACGGCTTTTCTTCTTTTTGATTGTTTTCTTAGAACTCTGGATAGTCATTGCTATTTTTGGAATGGTAATCGCTATCATTTTCAATATCTATCCACAAAGTGTAATTCCTGTCTGGTCGCAAATTATTATTGCTGTGGCTTTGGGCTATATAATAAAAACAGGACGTCATGTTACGCTCTGGACAATCATTGCCGTTCTAACCATGTATGCCACAATAGTACTTGGTGCTTACTTCCCTGTACAAATGCCTGTTATCTTTGGACTACCGGCCACTGGCACATGGACAATCATTTTACTTATTTATGCTTTTATAGCCTCGGTATTGCCCGTTACCATGCTTCTTCAACCCCGCGATTTCATCAATGCTTACCAGCTTCTTGTTGCCATGGTATTAATGATTTTAGGTGTTATAGTTGCCGCCTTTACTACCCACTTACAAATAGTAGCTCCGGCCGTACAGATAAATCCGGCACAAGCTCCTTCTATGTGGCCATTTTTATTCATTACCATTGCCTGTGGCGCTATTTCGGGCTTCCATAGCTTAGTTTCTTCCGGCACATCGGCCAAACAAGTAGCCACCGAAGGCGATGCACTCTTTGTAGGCTTTGGATCTATGCTTACCGAAGGCGCACTTGCCACTTTAGTAATTATTGCCGTAGCAGCAGGAATCGGACTTGGATATGTCCATGATGG
>CAYQXT010000171.1:0-8093 GCA_964421365.1 uncultured Bacteroidaceae bacterium | reverse complement strand
GCTAATCAATTATCAGCTTTAGACCTCAGCCAAAATGATTCTCTAGAAGTTTTGGATTGCTCTACCAATCAGTTGAGTACAATTGATTTGACGAAAAATTTAGTTTTAAACAATCTTTCTATTTCAGCTAATCAGCTACAAAGTATTGATTTAAGTGCCAATACCATACTCGCAAAAATAGTATTATCCAGAAACTTATTTGCTTCGCTGGATTTAAGTAGTGATACAGCTCTTAGCTCGCTGAACTGTTCTGACAATCAGCTTAAACGCCTAAATCTAAAAAACAATAGTAATCAGAAAATCACTTTGATGAATGCTACGCAAAATCCTGATTTACGTTGTATTGAGGTAGATAATGCGGCAAATAGCAATGGGGATACTAACTGGAAAAAAGATTCTGCCGCTCGTTTTACCCAAGCCTGCGTGGCTTATACTTATGTGCCGGATGATAATTTTGAGGCGGCTTTGGCCACTTACGATGACATCAGCAATGATAATTATGTACCCACGGCCAATATTCTTAATTTGAAATACCTCAATTTAGATAGTTTAGGAATTGCCGATTTAACAGGAATTCAGGATTTTGCCGGTTTAGACTCGCTGGATTGTGCGAAAAATAAAATCAGTAATCTGGATATGAGTTCTCAGCCTGCTCTCAAAAAGCTGAATTGCTCAGACAATGATTTATATTCTCTACGGGTTCTGAATGGTAGTTCCGGCCAGCTTACTGCTTTTGATGCCCGTAATAATCCTTTGCTAACTTGCATCCAGGTAGATGATACTACTAAGGCCAAGGGCGAAAGCAATTGGTTTATAGATTCTACGGCCAATTATACTATTGATTGCAGTGTAAATAAAACCTATATTTCGGATATTCATTTTGAACAAGCTTTGATAGATTTGGGCTACGACAAAGGAAGTATCGACCATTATGTTTTTACAGACACTGTTAAAGCCATTAAAAATCTGGATATTAGTAATAAAAATATTTTCAGTCTGAACGAGATATCGGAGTTTATTAATTTAGATTCGCTGGATTGTTCGGAAAATAATTTAGATACCTTAATGGTAGATTCGCTTAAGAATCTAAAAAAGCTAATTTGCTATGGCAACTATCTAAAAAGGCTGAATACGGATAAAAATACGCAATTACTTAAACTCAATTGTGGAAATAATTATTTAGATACGCTAAAAATTAGTGCCGATACTTTGCTTAGCGAATTATATTGTGATGCCAATAATCTGAAACAAATAGACCTGAGCCTAAATCCGGCTATTCAAGTACTGAATTGCAATTTAAATCACATCAACAGCAGTGGTTTAAACCTGAGCAAACAGGTCGTTTTAAGTAAATTATTTTGTTCTAAAAATAAACTAAGCAGTCTTAATCTATCCAGTAACAAAGGGCTAAAGATTTTAGACTGTTCCAATAATCAACTATCATCCATTTCTTTAGATAGTAATAGTCGGCTTACAGAGCTAAATTGTTCGCAGAACAATCTTGCAGCCCTTAATCTGAGGGCTGATACCTTGCTGGAAAAGCTTAATACAGCTTCTAATTTGATTAGCACACTAAATCTATCTAAGAATCCGCTTTTGCAAACTTTGAATTGTGAGGATAATTTGCTTACAAGTATTGACATTTCTATAAGCGATTCGCTTAGAAAATTATCAGCTTCCAATAATTCATTGAACCAACTTAATACCTCAAATAATTCATTTTTGAATACTTTATTGCTGAGTAGTAATGCTTTAAGTAGTTTAGATTTGATTAATAATGATTCACTTCAGATTTTATGGTGTAATGATAATAAAATCAGTGTTTTAAATACAGATAGCAATCGTATTCTGCAAGAGCTTCGTTGTGAAACTAACCAATTAGACAGTCTGAATTTTGCTAACAAGGATTCGCTCATAAAATTAGTCTGTTCCAATAATAAGCTACAAAAAATAAATATACAGTCTTTGCTGAAACTCAAAGAATTGTCGATAAATAGTAATCAGCTATCCGATTTAAATACGGATAATAACATAGCACTGGAATCGGTTTCCTGTTCCGGCAATTCCATTAAAAGCCTAAACTTTAGTAATAATACTAAGCTGACATCCATTAGTTGCGATGCTAATTCGCTAAGCAGTTTGATAGTAAAGAACAGCAATAACAGCGCACTTACAAACTTTAATGCCAGCAATAATCCTGATTTATTTTGTATTGAAATAGATAATGCTTCGGCTGTAAACAGTGATTGGAAGAAAGATGCACAGGCTAGTTTCTCTGAATTTTGTCATTACAATGAGACCTATATTCCCGATGATAATTTTGAGGCCGCTTTATCACAGCTTATCAAAGAAAGCAGTAATAATAACGATGATTATATTCCAACCGACAGCATCTCCGGCCTGAAAAGTTTAAACCTTAGTAATAAAAAAATAGCTGATTTGACTGGCATAGAGGATTTTACCGTTCTAGAAAATTTGAGTGTGCAAAAAAATGCGCTGGACACCTTAGATTTGAGCAAAAACGACAGTCTTAAAATCTTAAATTGTGCGAATAATCAAATAGACACGCTGGATTTTAGTCAGAATCCGAATTTGGAGAATCTGAATTTTTCAACTAATCTACTTACCGAAATTGATTTGAGTGGGTTAAATAAATTAGCGGTACTCAACGCAAGTTCCAATGCATTGGAAAATTTAGATTTAAGCGCTAATGGTTCATTATCAAGTCTTAATGTTGACTCTAATAAACTGCTTACTCTGGATATGAAAAATGGGAATAATGCTAATTTATCGGTATTTAATGCCACGAATAATCCCGATTTAAGCTGCATAGAAGTGGATAATTCCGGCAATGCTAATAGTGGGAGCGGAGTGTATGCCAATTGGTCTAAAGATGAAAACACATCATTCAGTGAGAATTGCCATTATAATCAGAGTTATATCCCCGATGATGCCTTTGAGCAGAGCCTTATTGATATGGGCTACGACAATACCGGTATGGACGATTATGTGCCTACCGAAAAAATCAGTCCGATAACTTATCTCGACATTAGCAATAAAGGAATTGCAGATTTAACCGGAATTGCAGATTTTAAGAGTTTACTCACACTCGTTGCAGCTAACAATAGCGTTCATACAGCCACTTTTAATCTCGATCCGCAGTTAAAAACCATTAATTTGTCGCAGAACCAACTAAGCACTATTGATGTTGCGGGTGATTCTGCTTTGCAAAATCTGAATTTATCAAATAATTTGCTTTCGGCAATAGATTTAGACAGTTCTGTTTTACTTAAGCAGTTAGACCTTTCACATAACGTGTTAAGCAGCATCGGTCTAATTAAAAATACGGCTTTGCTATCGGTGAATTGTGCCAATAACCAGTTATATAGTGTGGATGCCAATAATGGTGCCAATGGTATACTTGCCGAATTCGACCTTCGGAATAATCCTGATTTAACTTGCATTCTGGTAGATGACATAAATGCAGCCAAGGCTAAATCTGGCTGGCATAAAGACGCTACTGCCGGCTATAAATTAGTTTGCGATGACGATGATAATGATGGTATTGCTGATGCCGATGACCTTTGCCCCAACACACCGCCAAATGCTTTTGTTGATTTATTCGGCTGTGCTATATTCATGCTTCCAACAGATAATTACAGTATTACAACTTATAGCGAAACCTGTCGCGATGGGAATAATGGTATGATTTCTATTACTACGCAAGAAATACTTAACTATCATGTTACTCTTATAGGTACTTACGATACTATCTCACATGATTTTTCAGATCAAATAGACATCAAAAATTTGCGTGCAGACACTTTTAATATGTGTATTACTATTCCTGATCAGCCTGATTATAAACAATGTTATAAGCTAGTAATTACACAACCCGAAGAATTAAGCGTTTACACGAAAATAGATGCCGCAGGGAAAAGTCTGAATGTGAAAATGGCCGGTTCGGACAGCTATACAGTGAATTTTAATGGCGCAGAATTTAATACTTCGCAGGCTGAAATAAGTTTACCACTAAAAAAAGGGGAGAATACACTGATTGTGAAAACAGATTTGGAATGTCAGGGCATTATTAGCAAAAAAATATTTATGGCTGATAAGCCTACCGTATTTCCCAATCCAATGACAAGGCAATTGAATATTTATCTCGGAGAGCAAGAGATGAACAATTTTAGAGTAAAAGTATATTCGGCCTTTGGACAGGAGCTTATAAATTCTGATTATTATACAAATGATGGATTCATCCAAATTAATACTGCTAAAATTGGAATTGGAATTTATTATATTTCCATAGAGGCAGGCAATTATCACTATAAATTTAAGGCGGTGAAAAGTGATAAATTAAGTAAATAAAAAAGTAATATGTGATAAAAACTATTCACCATTCATCATTCACAATTAAAGAAATGTGGTTAATATTAAAATATACAGATATGAAAAAATACAAAATACAAACTATAGCTATCATTCTTATTCTGACAATTGGAGCTTGTCGGAATCAGTCGGGTACAAATACTGTTTTGCCTCCACCTGATGCGTTTCAGCTTATTTTCCCGTTGAAAAATTCAGAATGTAATGTAGGTACGGATAGCACCGATACTGAAAGTACCGTACTTTTTGAGTGGAACAAAAGCGAAAATGCTGATTTTTATCAGCTAAATATCCGCAATTTGAGCAGCGATGAAAAGGTTACAGATACCACCGCAGAGCAAAGCATTCCGATAGTTCTTAAGCGAGCTGTGCCCTACGAATGGTATGTGGTTGCTATTTCTAAAATACAGCAGGATAGTACACAAAGTGAAATCTGGCGTTTTTATAATGCAGGATTGCCAGAAGAAGCACATATTCCCTTTCCTGCAGAAATCATCTCGCCCAAAATGTCCGAACAAATCAGTACAGCCGCTTCGAGTATCAGTCTTTCGTGGCGAGGTAGCGATATCGACAATGATATTACAGGCTATGAGGTATATTTTGGCATTGACAAAGAGCCCCCCGTTTTCAAGAGCAATACCGCCGACACTGTGCTTAGCAATGTGAGTATTTCAGCTAACACCATTTATTATTGGGAAATAGTAACTTTTGATGCGAAAGGAAATAGTTCAGAATCAGGAGTCTATCAGTTTAAAGTAAAATGAGAATTAATGATGAATGGTGAATGCTCTTTGTTGATAGAAAATAGTTAGTTAGAAAAATATTATATACAAATAAATGTGTCAGGGTACTTAATGTACGATATTTATAATCAGCATTTTTGTGTAAATATTTCCAAATGGCTTTTTTATTTTTATTTCTGCATGATTAGCTTCGCCAGCATTTATGCCGGAGTTGAAATGTAGCCCAGCCCAAAACGATGCAATTACAAGCTAAATCAAAGTGCGAAATTTTCATGCAGCAGAACAAAATTTATTCGGATTTATTCTTTGCATTTTTCAAAGTTTATTATTTCTGATGTATGAAAGAATTACACATTGAGAGAGCGAGTGATTGCATCGTTTTTTTATCTATTTTCTATAAATACAACGGTATAAATACCGCTGTTAATCATGTCATGAGTTGATTAAATGCTGCAAAACTTGAGTTATATAAATTTATGCTCAATAGCTTAGGCTCTTTAAGCCATTTATTTACCATTAACAATTACTTTATCCTCCGTTTGCCGCCTTTTTTTACTAACATTAAATCAAGTGCTAAACCCAAACTAAAAGTCTGATTCAAATAATTAAGCTTTTCATTATCATTAGAAGTTGATTTAAAGACAGAAAAACTCAAACTACCATTATATTTTGCGAAAATAGAGATGACTCCGGAAGCATAATAGACCATGCCAATACCGCCATTTGCAAATATCAGCGGCTTATTAAATTGTTCTACCCCTTTTAGACTATAAACCTTCTTGTTAATTGTCTGATTACCTTGAATAAAGAATTCTGAGGAGCCATATAATTCTAGAAAGAATGAGAAACTTTGGTCTTTATTTGTATTCTGGAAATAATTAAGATAAGAGCTAAAACGAAAAAATTCATAATTTAAGCCCAAATTCAGTCCTAAGTAATTTGCCTGCCAGTTGTAGTAATTTCCAAGCAGCGTGTCGCTGGCAACAGCTGCATACTTGTTGTGCGAGACGCTGGCAATATACGAAAGATTTTTAGCCTTGAAAAACTGACCTTTCCAGCCCAAAGCCAGATGATTGTTCGTAGTTCCTTGTAAATTAGCCATCTTCTCGCCATTCGAGTTGGTATACCGAAACGATGAAACTAGTTTACCATACTCAAAATTAAGTTCTTGAGCAGATAAAAGAGAAAAAGAACAGCCGAATATTATTATCGCAAAAATTTTTTTCATCACCTAATGCTATTAAAATAATCATTGAACATATTAAAACGTTAAGTTAGGCTTTTTTTGTGAATAATTCTAAAATCCCAACAAAAAACCTTGTCAGTAATTCTACAAATAGGTAAATTATTTTACCTATATTTCGTTAAATTTACGTAGCTATTTAAGTAATAAGGATTTTTTATATTTATCTTTATCAAGATTACCACTTAAAATTTAACGGAGTATTGTATCTGTGAGCGTATTCTAAACGGTCTGACGAGTATTCTAAACAACTGTAAATAAGCTTTAAAAGTTGTTGGTTTTTTATAAATATACCCGTCTGACCGTTTTTAGACTGCGCTCTTATATATATATCGGATAATACTATATATGAAAAAAAACGTATTTTAAGGAAATAGCTTTTCTTAAAATACATTTTATTTTTGTACAGGAAATATCTATGATAATTATTCTTTGATTTGTTTTTCACTTGCCGGTTATTGTTACAATTAAATTGTAATAATCATATTTTAGCAGTATTGTTGTTCTTGAAACAGCTGTTAATAAAAAAGTTTGCTTTTTTGATAAGTTCCCAAAGGCAAGCTTCTTTGATTTTAAAAATCAACTTGTATGCGCATTTGAAGAATATTCGCTGTTCCAATATTTTTGACATCAGAATAAACGTAATTAAGCATGATTCGAGTGGCTGAATTTAAGTACCAATTTACCCCAAGTGTAATGTTATTCATTGCACCGGCATTTAAAGCCTTTTCCAAATCAACTGAAGAGTATCTAACTGCTATTTCCCAAGCACCAACACCGCCTTTGCCATCAAAGTTTTTTTTTGGTTTTAGTCGAGATAGTTCACCTTCGCTTTTATAAGGCAGGCTTTCTCCTGTAATAAAAAAACTTGCAGAACCATAATAAGCCTTGTAATTAAAATTAGTCGAAGTATCTGTTCTGAGAACTTGTGTATTTATTATTTCAGATTTAAAAGTAAAAGGTCCTGTAATTAAAACAAGTTCACTTTGAAAAAGATTAACTGTTTTTGCATCTGATATTGTCCCTGTTTTTAAATATTTGTTTGCCAAATGAGATTCGGGACGATAATCTACATCAAAAATATCAAATTGTGGATGCCGAAAACTATATGCACTTCCAATATGTATAATTTGGTTGTTAGCTTCATTAAAAATAGGTGTTCCAAATAATCTTGCTGTAACATTAAATTTGTCTTGCTTATCTACCACATTCCCATAGTCATCTCCATCTTTAAAAACTCCAATGTACAAACTCAATCGTTTGTTTAAAATAGAATTACCCATCATAAAACCGATATTTCGAGATGGTACATTTTCGGTCATTGCTCCTCGTTCCATAAAAGTGCCATACTTACTGCTTGTAAGCACATCAATGCTCATAGGTTCTTTAAATCGACCTATTTCTACAAAACCAATAATAGGAATATCTGTTATCATAATATAGGCATCTTTTAATTTTGCAACACCTTCTCCAAAATCAAATTGCAATTTATATTCTACATTATTATAAATTTTACCCGAATTAAAAAGTCTAAGTCGACGAAATTCAGTGCCATTTTTTGATGTTCCAATGTTGCTTTTAATTCTATTGTCTTCAAAAAAAGAAGTCCAATCATTTTGTACACGCCCACCAAATTTAAACTTAAAAGCCCCATCCGAACTTTTTAATTTATATCCATTATCCCAATAGGATTTGAATGTCCGGTTATTATCTTGAGC
>CAYQXT010000170.1:0-8107 GCA_964421365.1 uncultured Bacteroidaceae bacterium | reverse complement strand
ATATTTCACTGGAATCGAGAAATGCACCCGAAAATAAGCAAAAATTTGTTCGGAGCTGGGGAATTGGGATTGCCATTGCTTTGCGAATTGCCTTATTATTTATTTTGTTGCATCTTGTGCAGTATTTTCAGGATCCGTTTTGGCACATTAAATGGACGGGGATTGTCAGTGGTGCTATAAATGTACACAGTTTGATTGTTCTCTTTGGGGGTGGTTTTATTGTTTACTCAGCGATAAAGGGGATTTGGAACATGATTTCTATGGAAGAGCATAAGGATGCTCAAATTCAGAAAAAAAATCAGTCGATGGGAACTATAATCAGTCTAATAGTAGTGATGAATCTGGTTTTTTCTTTTGATTCTATTCTTAGTGCTATGGCTCTGACCAATATTTTTTGGATAATGGCTACGGCCATTGTACTTAGTGGGGTATTAATGATGGTTATTTCTGAAAAAGTTTCTAATTTTCTGAAAAAGAATCGCATGTATGAAGTTTTGGGGCTTTTCATTCTTTTCTTAGTGGGTATCATGCTCCTCAGTGAAGGTGGACATATTGCCGAGATCAGTTTTTTCGACAAGGCTATTATGCCGATGAATAAAACGACTTTCTACTTTATACTCATCATTTTAGTATTGGTAGATACTGCACAAAGTCGTTACAAAAAGAAGCTCTTGAAATTAAAAGAGCTAAAAGAGGAAGAAGAAATTTGATAGTATAAAAATCTTATACTAACTTTGCAGCACAAAATTGGCCTCGTAGTTCAGTTGAATAGAACGTCAGATTCCGGTTCTGAAGGTCGGGGGTTTGAATCCCTCCGGGGTCACGGAAAAAACTTATTTCTAAGGTTAAAACACGCATAAATAGAAGCTTATAGCGTGTTTTAGCTTTTTTGTACTTCTGTTTTTTTGTATGTTTTCGCACCTTTTTTGCGTAGTTTTGCTACAAATACAATACTACATTTTGCTACATTTTGCTACATTTTTATACAAAAAAAAGCGTAAACACAATGAAACAAGCACGATACAGATATTTATACAATAGATGTAAAAAATTGGATAAGTGCGGAACAGTGTCCATAGAATTACATATTTACATCGACAAACAAAACTATTATGCCCATACTGGCATTAAAATAAAACCGGAATTTTGGGACAATAGAAAAAACGAAGTTTCTTATAAACACCCTAAATACCTAATTTTTAATCATTGTTGTCCGATAAAAATTTAAAAATAAAAAGAAGCGAGGTTTGAAAAATCGCTCCTCGCTCTTATCTTTGTCTTTGGAAAATTTATCTAAAAATAAATAACTAAAGATATGCATAAAGATACAAATTTTATCGGACAGCCAATATTTTCACAGCTGTTAAAATCCATAAGCAAGTCAAAAATAAACCGTATCGCATTGAAAAACAAAGCAGACAGATATACAAAAAAATTTACAACTTATAATCATCTTGTTGTTATGCTTTATTCTGTATTTGAAGGGGTAAATCCTCTAAGAGAGGCAGTTATAGGTGTTTTGGCAAATTCAGACAAAATAAATCACTTAGGTTTAAATTCTATGCCCAAACGCAGTACTTTGTCAGATGCAAATAAACGTTGTTCAAGCAAGGTTTTTGAAGATATTTGCATGAAATTATATCATTGTTGTCCGATAAAACTCGGAATTAGTAAAAAATTGTATTTAAGTGTTTGAAAATCAAATATAGAATTTTTATTTTCAAAAACAAGTCCCCTATGTCGGGAAAAGTGGGCTAACAATAGACCGTCCCTGTCGGGCTTTTAAAAACGCATTTTTTGATGTTTTTCGCAAGTCCGTAAGACGACCCTATCGTTAGCCCATAATTTCAAAAGAAGGGAAGTTTAATTTCGTAAAAATTTCATTTAAAGAATAACAACAGCTAATATTAAGTAAGGGCTGTTTATTAAAAAATTCCAAACTTTGTAAGCTACAAAAAACAAAAAATTGTCTGCCCCCTTAAAGGGATCAGACAATTTTTTTTATTTGCCAATAGTGTACCATAGCTATTTATTTTTCTTTTTCCATTTCAAATAATCTACAGGGTCGATATCGGCATAAAAATAATTTTCGGGATTAATAGCCTGATTATTAACTCTAATTTCATAATGTAAATGAGGTGCTGTGGATAATCCGGTACTTCCAACTTTGGCAATAATTTCTCCCCTTTGTACCCTCTGCCCTTTAAATACAAGGATTTTAGACAAATGTGCATAACGCGAAGTGTAGCCATAACTATGATCAATGACGATTTCCTTGCCATAGCCACCTTTTCTCTTGATTTCAATCACTTTGCCATTTCCGGGGGCATAAACATTGGTTCCTTTTGGAGCCGCTATATCAATTCCTTTGTGCATACGATATCTGCCCAGAATAGGATGAAGCCGGTAACCGTAGGCAGAAGATAAATAGCTATTTTTTTTTGCTAAAGGACGAAGTGCCGGCATAGATTTAAAACGGGCATCTCTTTTTTTCTTCACTTTCCAAAGCTCATTATAACTCTCGTTCTGAACTTTTGCTTTGCTCAAAAGAGCGTCCAATCGTGCCGCCGTACTAATCATTATATCCTTATTCTCATAATTTTGTAAGGATGAATAGCGGTCTGTTCCTCCAATTCCGGCTCTACGCATGGTAGATGATACCGGACTGATTTCAAAAATCTCGCGATAAAGGCTATCATCACGGGATTCTAAGAAGTTTAACTGATTTTCTGCAACTTGCAATTTTTGTTGCAATACAAGATATTCGTCCAGAAGCTTTTCATTTTCTCGTTTCAGCAAACGAGTATTTTCGGTCTTAAAAACCGGATAAGTGAAAAACAATAAAGCCAGTTGAATGATTAAAAATAAGGGAACGAATAAAAAAACCTGTTTAATTTTTTTAGCCTTTCTTTTCTCAACTTTGACATAAGTTAAACTCTGAGAATCAAAAGAGTAGTGTTCTTCCATTTTTTGGATATTAATTAGACAAATGTTTTATCAATATACTAAATTTCAGTTAATTGAAAAAAACGTTACAAATTTATTGAGTATCTCTAAAATAACAACTACATTTGTGTTAAATAAGTTTATTTTAACAATTGATATACAGATGAAAGCAAATGAGTTAAGACAAGCCTTTTTAGATTTTTTCGGCTCAAAAGAGCATAAAATAGTGCCTTCCGCTCCTATGGTAATAAAAAATGATCCTTCCCTGATGTTTACAAATGCCGGAATGAACCCGTTCAAAGATATTTTTCTTGGGAATGCCGAAGCTACAGATAGCAGGCTTGCCGACAGCCAAAAATGTTTGCGAGTTTCGGGTAAACATAACGATTTGGAAGAAGTAGGCCATGATACCTACCATCATACCATGTTTGAGATGTTAGGCAACTGGTCTTTCGGCGATTACTTTAAGACAGAAGCAATAAACTGGGCATGGGAATTTTTAACAGAAATTTTACAAATCGACAAAAATCGTCTTTATGCAACTGTATTCGAGGGCGATAAAAAAGACAAAACAAATCCTGATGAAGAAGCCAGAAACTTATGGAGCAAACACCTGCCTAAGGAAAGAATTTTATACGGAAATAAAAAAGACAACTTCTGGGAAATGGGTGATGCTGGCCCCTGTGGCCCCTGTTCAGAAATTCATATTGACTTACGGCCTGATAATGAAAGGACTAAAGTAAATGGATCTCAATTAGTAAATAAAGACCATCCGTTGGTCATCGAAATATGGAATTTGGTTTTTATTCAGTACAACAGAAAACAAAATAAAAGCTTAGAATCTCTTCCCCATAAGCACATCGACACAGGAATGGGATTTGAACGCCTTGCTATGGCTGTTCAACATAAAACATCGAATTACGATACTGATATTTTTCAGCCCATTATTCAAGAAATTGCCCGTTTAAGCGATAAATTCTATGGTGAAGATGGGCAAAGGGATATTGCTATGCGTGTAATTGCCGACCACGTCCGTGCTGTTTCTTTTGCCATTGCCGATGGACAGGTACCAAGCAATAATAAAGCCGGTTATGTTATTCGCCGAATTTTGCGCAGAGCAGTTCGATATGCCTATACATTTCTCGACAGAAAAGAGCCTTTTATGTATTTGTTACTCCCCGTTCTAATAGAACAAATGGGTGATGCCTATCCCGAATTAAAAAAAGAAGCCACCATCATCCGTAGTGTGATTTTTGAGGAAGAAAGCGCATTTTTGCGAACGCTTTCAAATGGAATCTCTATTCTCGAAGGAATTATAAAAAATTGTAAAAAACAAAAGTACAAAGTTATTAATGGTGAAGATGCCTTTAAACTATATGATTCTTATGGCTTTCCGCTTGATTTAACGGAATTAATCGCCCGTGAAAACAATTTAATTGTCAGTCGTAGAGAATTTGACGAAGCAATGGCCAAACAACGAGCCAGCTCTAAAGCCGATGCAGCACAGGAAACAGGCGACTGGATACAAGTAAGTGATAATTGGGATGAACAAGAGCAGTTTATTGGTTATGACCATACGGAAGCCACTGTTTCCATAATCAAATACAGAGAAGTAAAACTTAAAGGCAAAAAGGTATTTCACTTGGTTTATAATTTGACACCTTTTTATGCAGAAAGTGGTGGGCAGGTGGGCGATACAGGCTATATAGAAAATAATGGAGATAAAGTATCTATTTTTGATACTCAAAAAGAGCATAATTTAATTTTACATTATGCCGACAAACTCCCAAAGAATCTGAACCTTAAATTCAAAGCTACTGTTGCCTCCCGAAAGCGGCAATTAACATCCTGTAATCATTCGGCTACACACTTATTAGATCATGCACTACGCAAAATTTTAGGCTCACACATTGAGCAAAAAGGCTCTCTCGTAGATTCGACCCATTTACGCTTTGATTTTCCACATTTTCAGAAATTAAGTGCCGAAGATATTCGCAAGATTGAGGAATTTGTCAATTCAAAAATTAGGCAAAATATAGCCTTGCAAGAGCACCGTGATGTACCCATTGATGAGGCGAAAAAAATGGGAGCTATTGCTTTGTTTGGTGAAAAATACGGAGATGTGGTTCGGATAATTCAGTTTGCAGATTCTATCGAATTTTGCGGTGGAACACACGTAAAAAGTACGGGAGAGATAGGATTCTTTAAAATCACCAAAGAAAGTGCGATTGCAGCTGGTATAAGAAGAATAGAGGCAATAACATCTGTAGAGGCCGAAAAATATATTTTCCAAAAATTAGATTTATTTTCTGAAATCGAGGAAAAATTAAAAAATCCGACTAATATAGTACAAGGAATCGAAAAATTACTGGAAGAAAATACAACTTTTCAGAAAGAAATAAATGAATTCAGGAAAAGACAAAAATCAGTATTAAAAGAAGTCTTGAAAAAAAGCATTCGCCTTGAAAACGGCTATAATATTTTAAGTGCTCAACCTGATGGCTTATCGGCCTCAGATGTTAAGGATATAGCTTTTCAATTAAAAAAAGAAGTGGAAAATTTAATTCTAATAGTTGGAATTGAGGCCAAAGGGAAAGCTAATTTGAGTATAATGATTAGCGAAACAATTGTGAAAAAGGAGGATTTACATGCCGGTAAAATTGTAAAAGAAGCCGCAAAAGAAATTCAGGGCGGCGGAGGCGGTCAGCCATTTTTTGCTACTGCCGGCGGTAAAAATCCAGCAGGAATAGCCAAGGCAATCGCAAAAGCAGAAGAATTAATAAAAAAGGAGTTGAATAATAATGGTAAATGGTGAATTACGCATACTATTTTACCACTAATTACTGTCTGTCAATCGAATCACTGTTTGGCAAAGGTTTTACCTTTATCGTATATATTATTCAGGCTAAGCCTAAAAAAATATTAACGGCTCAGACATAGCCTGGGCCGAACAATGGTTTTATTCAATGAAAATTATTCTGATTCATTCGTATAATTCATGGATAAAAAATATCTGTTGGACTCTATTGATGCATACTAATTTAGTATCTATCAATAAATTTATCCGTCCGACCGCTCGAAGTGGTAAGACGGATAAAAAGTAAAGCCTTAAATTTGTTTTTTCTTATGAATATGTATCTTTTTCTCAATCAAGGCGTAAAGGATTCCACTTTTACCTTTCAACTCAATAGTGAAATCCTTTTCTGTTTTAAGTGCTGTTTTTAAATCTTTTTTTATTTCGCTTATAATCTCCTCGCTTAAATGACAATGGCCATAAAGATGCTCCACTCCGGGTTTTATATATTTAATCTTGGCTGATTTATCCCAAACAATATAATCATTACCCAGCACTTTTATAAGCATAAGCATATACATAGGATCTATGGCGCCATACATGCTCCCTCCATAGATTGTTCCTACATAATTTCTGGTTCGGAAACGTTTAGCAACTTTTATTTTCACATCCTTAAAATCCTTGCTTATAGACAATATCTTCCCGCCACTTCCGCGATACGAAGGCCAAAAATTAATGGCGATACGAAATAATCCGGAACTAATTTTCATCTGCAACCACTTTAAGTGTTCCGTCTATATTCCTTTGCAAATGATTACCTTTTTCATCGGTATATCCATATAGTCGGTCGAGTTTTATTTTATAACGTTTCTTTAAAACCTTTCTTTTCAATTTTAATGTAGGAGATAAGGCATTATTTTCAGGTGTCCATGGTTCGCAAACCAAAAGAATTTTTTTAATCGTTTCCGTCTTTCCGAAATTTTTATTTATAGTGTTAATCTCTTCTTGATACCTTTTCATAACACGTTCGTCCTCAATCAAATCTATATTATCACGAAAGTGAATTTTCTCGCGAGCGCACCAATCGTGTAAAAATTCAAAATTAGGAGAGATTAAAGCAGCGGCAAATTTCTCTCCCTCACCGACCACCATGGCTTGTTCAATGAAAAAAGATTCTTTTAACTTGTTCTCAATCACCTGAGGAGCAATATATTTACCACCAGAAAGCTTAAACATTTCTTTTTTCCTATCGGTGATTTTTAGGATATTATGTTCCAAAATAACACCAATATCGCCCGTATGTAACCAGCCCTCTTCATCAATGGTTTCCTTTGTTTTTTCCGGGTTTTTATAATAGCCGAGCATTATATTAGGTCCTTTAGCTAATATTTCACCATCCTCTGCAATTTTCACACTTACATTTTCAATAATAGGTCCTACAGAGCCAAACTTGATAAAGGGATATTCAGCTTGATTCACAGAGATTACAGGCGAAGTTTCTGTTAAACCGTAGCCTTCGTTTACTTTAATTCCTGCCGCCCAGAATGTACAAGCCAAACGGGGTTGAAGTGCTGCACCACCAACAATTATAGTATGTAAATTGCCACCAAGAGCTTCCCGCCATATCTTAAATACTAATTTATCGGCTATTTTTAACTGTTTCCAATAAAATGGCGATTGGTCGAAATCAAACTTTAGAGCTAAATCCACAGCCCATTGAAATATTTTTCGTTTCAAACCACCTAAAGCCTTTCCTTTCAGCAATATACGATCATAAATTTTTTCCAAAACACGTGGAACCGCAACAAAGGTCTGCGGATGAATTTCATTCATGTTTTCTACCAGCAAATCTATACTTTCTGCATAATAGATTTTCACTCCTTTACTTTGATACAAATAATTGAGCATCCGCTCTAATACATGGCAAAGCGGCAAGAAACTAATTGCTTTTTCGCCTGCTTTAACAATATGAATATTTTCGGTGGCAGCAACATTACTCACAAAGTTTTCATGGCAAAGCATCACACCTTTGGGTCTTCCAGTGGTACCGGAAGTATATATAATAGTAAGCAAATCGCGCGATTTTATAGCTGATTTTATTTTAATTAATTCTTCTTTATATTTTGCTTCGTTTTCTTTGCCCAATTCGATAATATCATAGAAATTTTTGGCACCTTCTAAGTCGTTATACGTATAAGTTCCTTTTATAGAATCTATTTTATTAACAATAGGTAATAATTTTACGTATAATTTGGCATCGGAAACAATAATTAGCTTAGCTTCGGAATGCTCAAGAATAAATTCATAATCTTCGGAACTAATCGTTGGGTAAATAGGAACTTGCACTACACCTAATTGCGCCGACCC
>CAYQXT010000169.1:0-8119 GCA_964421365.1 uncultured Bacteroidaceae bacterium | reverse complement strand
GCAATGCCAGCAGCTGCAATGGCCGATGGTTTAATGGAAAATAATTGCTTGGACATTTCGAAGTGCAAATCTGCTTCTTCGCAACCTGAGTTATTAAGCATAGCCAAAGACTTCATTAAAAAGGTGGTGTCATTTTTATTAGCTTCTTCTTTGAATTTTGGCTCATATATGGCAATTAAAGCATCGCAATCTGCGGCATGGCTGTTTACAAAATGAACTTCGATTCCTTTTTGAGCTTCGGTAAGTGCATTTTTTTGACGTGTATTCTTGGTGTTGGTAAAGGCTGTATCGATGTATCCGTTAAGTGTGTTGTATGTGGAGATTACTTTACCGGCAGGAACGATGATTTTTCCATCTTTATCGGTGGTCTGCCGCTTGAAAAGTTCGGCGGTTGCTTGCATATAGACTAACATTACTGCCGGTCCACTTTTTTCTTTTTGCATTTGCACACTCTGTGCAAGATTGTTGTATGCTTCGGTCAGGGCTGTGGGTCTATATTTTATAAGATTGATTCCTTTTTTACCTAAGACGTATCCTTTTTGTCCAAAGTATTTGATACGTTGATTGTAAAGCAACATTAAGGTATCGATTAAATTTTCTTTACGCTTGGGATCTTTTTCTTGCTTTATCAAACCTTGCAAAATTGTTTCGCCTGAAGTATATATAGCTTTGTGTGCTCTGGGACTATATAAAAACGCATAAGTCCATGGAGTATAGGCTTCTTTAAAATGTTTTTGTTTTTTAAATTCGATGAATAAAGAAATATTACGCTGTGCGGTTGGAACATCAATTCCATATTGTGTCTTATCTGCGATATAATCCCGAATATCATCTTGGGCTTTTCTCATTATTTTTTTTAACTCAGCTGCTGCTTGGCTAGGTTGTTTTTTAAAGATTTTAGCTTTTAAATCTTTTTTTGTAAAAAAAGTCATGATTGGGTCTTTTGGACTAATAACAAAGGCTTCCATATCATTCATTCCTGTTTGAAGATTTTGGTATAGGCCTGTTAATTCTTGTTTTTTAGCATTATCAACATCTCCCGAAAGTGTTTTGGCACGCTCGCTACCTACCAGAGCTGGGAATTTACTATTAAAAACGTTTATAACTTCTTCACTTTGAGCCTTAACAGAAGAAATGGACATCACTATTCCTATTACTGCTAAGACAATCATTCTTGATAATCTTATTGTTTTCATACCTATTTACTAAAATTATGTATTAATTAATCGTATTTTCTTTTTATAAACCAAATACTTCCCATAGAAATATTTATGTAAACATTTGCATAAGTTTCACTCAAAGTTCCTACTTTACCTGTTGTCTTCTGACCTAGATTAAAAGCGATATTTGCAATTGTCCCTGAAGCTTTGATAGGAATACCAAAGCCAAAGCCTAAGCCGTAATCCATTAACGGATTATTGTCTATTTTAATATTTGTTTGCTTGAAATATGTTCCTAAACGAAAACGAATATTTCTCCAGAACTGGGGAGCACCAAGGTTTGGAATATATTCAGAACCGAACGAATATCCATATTCCTTATTATAGTCAGCATAAGGCTCGGAGAGAAATTGAGCATTTTTCCAGTTTCGGGCATAATAATCTAGGGTTAAGGAAATTTTGTTTGTTTTTGCTAAAGTTATCCCTGCGGAAAAATATTGTGGTAGCTGAATTATTTCATTTCCAGAGAGGTTATTTTGTAGGGTATCAAAAAACTGAACTCCATTAATGAGGTAATAATTTACTATTTTCTGCTCAGTAAATGCATTCATATCTGTCTTATTTTCGAAAGTGGCTCCCAAGGTAAAATGATAGTTGTTAAAGAGTGTATCAAAATACTGGATGCCCAGTCGATAATTAAATTTGTGGAATCGCATATCTGTTTTCTCTACGGTTCTGCTTTCGAAATCGCTATACGTCAAGGCAACCGTTTTCACATATTGATTTGTACCATATAGAAAATTAGCATTTAGGCCGATGGATAAACGATGGGCAATTTTAAATGCATTGCCTATAAATACTGTGTTTATACCACCATTTCCCAAATATGAATATGTAACGGAATCACTAGTTCCTACAATACTCCCTGTATGAGAGATTTTATATCCCAGATTACTGTATGGAATAAGACCAAAGCTTGCCGACCACCACTTTGCAACAGGAAATTGTGCTGCCATAAAATTGAGGTTTCCATCAGCAGTCCTGGCCGACTTCTCTCTTTCGTTATAAAAAGAGTTTTTATTTTGGAATGCAAATTCCAATAAAAAACTTTGTTGTGGCGAAGCAGTATAAGATGCAGGATTTGCAATGTTTACATGCGCTCTATTTCTGAGCGAACTAAAAGCACCTCCTAAGGAGAGATTGTATGGCGTGGCAAAATTAGTCATTTCTCCTAATCCAAATCGAGTAAAAGGGGAATTGCTTGAATGTTGTGCACATACATCTACAGACAGTAGCACAATAAGTGCTAAACTTAAAAAATTTTTTATTTTACGCATTATATTCTAAAATTCTGTTTAATCCTAAAAGTACTAAATTGGGCTCTGCAAAGATGGATTTTTTTAATTTATTATCAAAGTAAAAGGCGTCTCCCCCTGTAATAATTAATTTCAAATCTCTGAATTGCTTTGAAATAGAGTGAATAAATTCATTCATTTCATAAAGAATTCCGTTTTGTACACCTGCTCTTATTGCCTCATACGTATTTTTTCCGAATAATGGCACATCAAACTGTGGTTCTACTAATGGCAATTTTCCGGTAAAAGAATTTAATGCCCGAAATCGCAGATTTAATCCGGGAGAAATCGTCCCTCCTAAATATTCTTTTTTGTCGGTTATAATATCATAAGTGATTGCAGTTCCTGCATCAATAACGAGAATATTGCTATCAAGGAAAATCTGTCGTGCTCCTATAACTCCAGCTAGGCGATCTTTCCCCAGAGTTTGTGGGGTTTCATATTTATTAATAATCGGTAATTTTAAGGAGTCATCAAAAATAAGATACTGGATATTTCTTTTTTTGAGCTCGTTTAATAACTCAGTAGGAATATCTATAACACTGCTAACTATCGCTCTCATTTTTTTTGTACAATCGTTTAAAACAACTGCAATCTGTTGGATATTCTGTCCTGAATTTTTAAAACGTCGCTGTAATAGCAAGGATTGATTGTGGTAAATTCCAAGTTTTATAAGGGTATTCCCGATATCAAAAATAATATTAACCATCTCTCTATTTTTCTCTAAAGATTCATTTATTTTAAAATAAGGACATTTTAATGGATGCAAAATTAAAAATATTTATAAAACTTGTTAACACAGAACAATAGATTAACATAAATTATGAATTGTAAGTATTGTCAATAAATCTCAACAACTTCTTATTAGCAAGGATGTGGTAAATTTATAGGGATAGGAATAAACCTTGAGTGAGCTATTCCAGAGCATTTTTCCGAATCCTTTTTTGGAGAATTAAATTCATAACAAAAAAATAATTTTAAAGAAAAGTAGTATTTCTCAAAAAACTTTCTTATAATTGTTTATTAAAAAAATTATTTATATTTAATTTGGAGAAGGATTTCTTATTTAGCCTATGATATCTAAAAAGAAAATATTAATTGTAGAAGACGACCGAATGCTTTGCACAATTTTTAATATGTTTATCAATGAATTGGGATATGAATTGATAGATTTTGCATCCAGCGGCAAGGAAGCTTTAAACATTATTTCTATGAATTCTCCGGATGTAATATTAATGGATATTCATCTTGAGGGAGGTATGGATGGCATTGAAACAACCAAAGTAATCCAAAAAAAACATGATATTCCGATTATTTATATATCAAGTGATGTTGAAGATGACACGGTTACAAGTGCAATTTTAAGTAATACATATGGATTCCTTGTCAAGCCAATTTATAAAGAAGCCTTGGGTGTAACTATCGAATTTGCATACAAAAAACATCAACTCGACCTGGGCTGGCGTAAAAAGTTGAAATCTTAATTAATATTTTCATTCCTATGCTTTTTTTCAAAAGAATTGAAGAAGAAATTGATATAATCAACAATGAATTGAGCATAAATTCAGCTCACATTGTTACAGTCCAAAACAATAAGATTGACATAACTTATCGTTGGGCTTCCTCCGAAAAAGGTGCTGCTAAAAATATAGAATGGCTAAAAGGTTACACAGAAAAAGACTTCACAACTGATTTTATAATTATTAAAAATAAAGATGCTGCTAGGCGGCCAATTTTATTGGTATCACTTATCTGGGAGTCAAGTTCCAAAAGTTATCTAATTTTAGGCATTAGCCCTTCCTTCTCTCCTGATAAAACTTCGTTATCCTTTTTATACCATCTTTTAAAAATAAAGCTATTATTTAAAGATTTTTTCTACGAGCTGAAAATAAAAGGGAAAGAGCTATTGCAGAAGGAAATACTAAATGTAATTCCTTTATCGGTATTCATTAGTGATTTATCTGGACAAATAAATTTCGCCAATAAAGAAGCAATCAAGCTTCTGGGCTATTCATACAAAGAAATAATCTCAAAGAATATATTTAAGCTATCATCAGACAATCTTTATAATGAAAAGAACTGGCAACTTATGGAAGCTCGCCAGTCTGAACAATTATTATTGGGAACTAACCTTAAAAAATCTAATAAGGAAACGGTAGCGATTGATGCTGTAACTCATTTTATTAGTGAACAAAATCAGGATTATTTTATAAGTTTTGTGCGCAAAATTGAAGACACTAAACAAGAAAAGGCTATTTTTCAAAAAGTTATGGAGGCCCAAAATACAGAGAGAAAAAGATTTGCTAAGGATTTACACGATGGACTTGGTCCCCTACTTTCACTGATAAAACTATATATTAGCGACTTGAATTCGGATGATATATCATTGGGAGAACAAAATGAATTAATACATGATATTATAAAATTGATAGATGATGCGATACTTTCCGCAAAAAGAATTGCCAACAACCTTGTTCCCTCGGTATTGAAAGAGTATGGTTTAATCAATGCGATTGAGAATTTTATCAAACAAATAAATAAGAATGAGCATATAGACATAAACTTAGATATCAATGGGAAGAATGAATTTCAACTTAATGTTCAAATGGAATTATATCAAATTGTTAGAGAATTATTAAATAACGCATTAAAACATTCGGAAGCAAAAAAAGTTGAATTAAAGTTTGAATTTAGCCAAAATCATTTAACTTTACGTTATTGTGATGATGGTAAAGGGTTTGATTATAATGGTTTGAAGGAATTAAACTTAGGAATGGGGTTGGATAATCTAAATTCTCGGGTTGAGGTTTTGAATGGAGTCATTAAATTTGAAAGTAGAATAGGAAAAGGTACGAAAATATTAATAGATATATAAAAAAAATGGAAGAGGAAATAAAAGAGGAAATAAAAGAAAAAATAAAAGTACTGATAGTGGATGACCACGAGATATTTCGTTTAGGACTAAAAAGGGTATTAAGTCGCTTAAAAAAAGTAAAAGTTGTTGGTGAAGCTGCTAATGGAAAAGATTTTCTCAAAAAACTGGCCGAAATAGAGGTTGACATTGTACTTCTTGATATTGAAATGCCTATGGTAAATGGGATTGAAGCTGCTAAAATAGCCAGGACAATAAAGCCAGAAGTGCGGATAGCTGCCTTAACCATGTTTAATCAGGACGAATATATTCAGTCAATGTTGGATGCTGGTGTAAGGGGATTTATAATGAAGAATATTACCAGAGATGATTTAAGTAATGCCATAAATAACATATATAAGGGGAAAACTTATTTTTCTGAAGAAATATGGGATTTCTTTTCACGAAGAATCGTTCAATCGAATGAGAAAGAGCCTAAAAGAGTTAAATTAACCCGGCGTCAGCAAGAAATACTCCAATTAATATGTGAGGGTGCGGATAATCAGGCTATCTCTGAAAAACTTTATATCAGCGAAAGAACAGTTATCGGACACAAGTCTAATTTACTGGCAAAAACTAACTGCAAAAATACGGCCAGTCTTATTACCTATGCAATTAAAAACAAACTAGTTGAACTTAATCAGTAAAAAATTACCGCGTATAATTTCGGTAATTTTTTACTGCTTTATTTCGGGTATTTATGATTGACAAAAACAGTATTTTTACACCTTTCATATTTAAAGACATTCTCTTACATTTGTAATGTCAATAATTAAGATGAAGAAATTGAAAGAAAAACAAAAAATCTTAGTTATAGATGATCATCAAACAAATGTGTTGTTGATGAGGAAAATTTTGGAAAAACAAAATTACGAAGTTTATTCCTTCGTTTCATGCGAGAATATAATTAATAAAGTAATTAAGTTATTTCCAAATTTGATTTTGCTTGATATAATGATGCCTAATGTAGATGGAATAGAATTTTTACAGATGCTAAAAAATGCAGAAGAGACAAAAATTATTCCGGTAGTAATTGTATCTGCGAAAACAGATACAAACGTTGTAGACAAAGCATTAGAGTTAGGAGCAGTGGATTTTATAAAAAAACCAGTAAGTATCGTCTATCTATTGAACGCAGTAGAAAAGATTTTACATAAAAACACTCATTAATCAAACATTTTTAAGTTGGTTAGTAGTGTTCTAAGTTTTGGGTTAGACATAATGAGGCAGGCATTAATATTACAATTTTTTGTAGTTAGCCTGAAAGTTACGATTTGTAGCAATGGATTAAACAGGGAAATTGAATTTTTAGGGTTATTTTGTTTTCATGATTATTATTAGGTTGACTTGTTTCTTTTTCATAGCGTCTTTCAAAAAGTAATATTAATGCGCATCTGCCTCTTTATTGAGAATAAGTTTTTTTTGATTTGTACTATAATTTTCCATAACAAAGTTTTTAGGGTTAAAGATTTTTGGTAATTTTAGTGTTAAAAGTTGAGGTTAAACAAAAGATTCCCTTTGGTTTAGATTTTTGGTTTTAAGTTGGTAAATTGGTGTTAAAATGGGAATTTTCCCCGAGAAATGTCTCGGGGTTTTTTTTTACCTAGTTTTGGAAACTAAAACTGCAAACACCTAATACACAGCAACATACAGATGTTCATTATTTTTTCCCACACTGAAATATCTAAATATAAATTTCGCTGTTTTATTTTATTTTTGCAAAAAATATTTTTCATGCAGATTATCGAAAAAACAAAAACTAAACTTCAGGAAAAAGAACCATTTGCAGTTTTTCGTTTTCCAGCAGAAGAAAAAATTCATTTTATAGATTTATCAAATTCTTCATTAGAATATATTCATATAAATAACTTATCATCAGAAAGTAAAGGTTTTATTTTTGCTCCTTTTGATTTAAACGAGAAATTATACTTTTTCAATACTGCATCTAATTCTCTATCCCATGCACATAGCAAAACAGAAAGTTACCAACCAGAGGTGATGGGGAAAGCAGATTATATTAGCCTTATAAACAAAACAATATCAGAAATCAGGTCAGGGAAATTCACAAAAATAGTAATATCAAAGACAATCGCTTCTAAAAAACTCAGAGAGAGCACGATTCTGGATATTTTCATAGCTCTGCTATCACTTTATCAGAAAGCATTTGTATCACTTGTGTCTCTACCCAATAACGAAATATGGATTGGTGCAAGTCCTGAACTATTACTACAAATTAGTGACAACATGGCCTCGACAATGGCTCTGGCAGGCACAAAATTAAAGGATGATACGCAAATAAAATGGACAGCCAAAGAAATTAAGGAGCAAAAAATAGTTGAAGAATATATACTCAAAACACTAGTAAAAACGACACAAAGAAACATCATATTATCAGAGACATACAACCGAAATATTGGAAATTTATCTCATCTTTGCACTGATTTTTCCTTCATTTTTAACAATAATCTGATTCCTTTATTAAAAGCCCTCCACCCTACTCCGGCAGTATGCGGCTTACCAAAAGAGAAAGCACTGGATTTTATACAAAAAAATGAAAATCGAAATCGTGAATTTTATGCCGGTTTTCTTGGAACTCTTAATATTAAAGGGCAAACAAAACTCTATGTTAATTTGCGAAACCTAAAAGTCAATAATAAAATGACCTATTTGTATGTAGGTGGGGGTATTACTTC
>CAYQXT010000168.1:0-8121 GCA_964421365.1 uncultured Bacteroidaceae bacterium | reverse complement strand
TGGTTAGAGCGCATGATTCATAATCATGAGGTCCCCGGTTCAATCCCGGGCCTCGCTACTAAAACTAAAAAGCCTTACATTCCTGTAAGGCTTTTTAGTTTTACAGTTTGTATATTTATCAAATAACACCTTGTGCCAACATTGCTTCAGCCACTTTCACAAATCCACCAATATTAGCTCCTTTAGCATAATCAACATAATCTCCCTGTTTGCCATAATCAATACAAGTACTATGTATGCTTTTCATTATATCGTGCAATTTTTGGTCAACTTCTTCGCGCTGCCAAGACAAGCGCAAAGAATTTTGCGACATTTCTAAACCCGAGACGGCAACTCCACCAGCATTAGCGGCTTTCCCCGGAGCATATAATATTTTATTTTCTCGATAAATAGTTATAGCCTCTATGGTAGAAGGCATATTCGCACCTTCGCACACAACCATACAACCATTCTCAATCAATGTTTTTGCATTATCTTCATTAATTTCATTCTGAGTGGCCGATGGAAAAGCTACATCACATTTTATTCCCCACGGACGCTGAGCCTCATAATATTCAACACCTTTAAACTTATCAGCATAGTCTTTAATTCGTCCGCGCCGCACATTTTTCAATTCCAGAACAAAAGCTAATTTTTCATGGTCAATACCGGCCGGATCGTAAATAAAACCACTCGAATCTGACATAGTTACTGGTTTCGCACCTAACTCAATGAGCTTTTCAACAGTATATTGGGCTACATTCCCCGATCCCGAAACGGCGGCTACCTTACCATGTAAACTGTCGCCACGAGTATTCAGCATTTCCTCTGCAAAATAAACGCTTCCATAACCGGTGGCTTCCGGACGAATCAAGCTTCCGCCCCACTGCCTACCCTTACCGGTTAATACTCCGGTAAATTCATTTTTTAAGCGCTTATACTGCCCAAATAAATATCCGATTTCTCGTCCTCCAACACCTATATCACCTGCCGGAACATCTGTATGTGCACCAATATGCCTATATAGTTCTGTCATAAAACTTTGGCAAAAGCGCATGACTTCGGTATCTGATTTTCCTTTCGGATTGAAATTCGAGCCCCCTTTTCCCCCGCCCATGGGCAAGGTTGTTAAACTATTTTTGAACACTTGCTCGAAGGCTAAAAATTTAAGAATACTCAAATTTACTGTTGGATGAAAGCGCAAACCGCCCTTATAAGGTCCTATCGCACTGTTCATTTCAATACGATAACCACGGTTTATTTGTACTTTTCCTTTATCATCTACCCATGGAACACGAAACATTATTATGCGTTCGGATTCTGCCATTCGCTCCAGAATTTTAAATTCTTTGTACTTAGGATTCTCTTCCATAAAGTAACTCAAACTCTTAGCTACTTCAAAAACGGCCTGATGAAATTCAGGTTCATTCGGATTCCTGGCTTTTAAGTAAGCCATAAACTCTTCAATGTACTTCATTTCTCAATAGTTTAATTAGATTACTAAATTTATGGTATTAGTTTGAGAGTATATTCTGTTTTTTAATTTTTAACACAATATAGTGCCGTAAAACATACCTAATTAAATATTTTTTACTATGTATGGGATAAATAGTAATTCTCTGTTAGATTTTACCAAAATTGTTATTCTTTATCTTTATAAACTG
The DNA here is from genome assembly GCA_964421365.1 of uncultured Bacteroidaceae bacterium. Lineage (GTDB taxonomy): Bacteria > Bacteroidota > Bacteroidia > Bacteroidales > DYOH01 > CAYQXT01. The sequence goes on along the minus strand of CAYQXT010000168.1, from coordinate 6,478 downwards.
ATAATCAAAATAAAATTCTATAAACACCAATTTTTAGCTAAATTATTACTTCTGTTGCTTGTAAGGCTTTAATGCACTATTATATACAGAGGAAGAAACGGAAGGGAGAGGGATAAATCTCTTATATTTTGATTCCAATAATCAAAACATCATCTAGTTGTTCATTTTGCCCTTTCCATGACATAAATTTCTCGTTTAGCATGATTTTTTGTAGGTACATGGGATAATCTGTTATTCGCGTTAAAAACTCTCTAAATCTCTTTCGCATAAACTTTTTTTGTTTGTTTCCACCAAACTGATCACTATAACCATCGGTGGTTAAATAGATTAAATCTCCCTTATTAATATTAAAACTTTGTTCGCTAAAATTTTTATCATATTGACCGTATAAACCAATTGGACGCCTATCGGCTTTATATTCATGCAAAATTTTCTCTTCCTTAGTTGAATGAATGTGATATAAATTATTATATGCTCCGGCAAAAAAGCCGGTTTTCGATTTTAAGGATAACATTATCAAAGAAATATCCATACCATCTCTCAATACATGCTTTGCCCCCTTTTGATTTAATGAACGCAGAATTTTTTGATTCAATAAATCTAAAATTTTTGCAGGAGGCAGAACGCCATTTTTTGCCAGAATATCATTCAAATAGTTTATTCCCAAAAGGCTCATAAAAGCCCCTGGTACCCCATGTCCGGTACAATCGCCCACGGCAATATAATAGAAATTTCCTATGCGATGAAACCAGTAAAAGTCGCCGGAAACAACATCTTTGGGACGCCAAAGAATAAAACTATCCTGATTATTTTGTTTTATAATTTCATCTTGTGGGAAAAGTGCTCTTTGTATATTTCGGGCATAGAACAAACTATCTATTAGAGCTTTACTCTTAACTTTTAATCGCTTATTAACCTTTTCTTTTTCAAATATCTGAGCTTTATATGCAGTATGCATGGCCGATAACTCGGCATTAAGTCTTTCTTGTTCAAGCGCACGCTCCATAATCACTTCCGAATAGGTTTTCAATTCTTCATTAATTAATAGTAATTTTTTATTGAGCGTTTTGTTCCTCCCTACCACTATAAAGAAATAAATGCCAATAAATAAAAGAAGCAGCAATAGGCCAGACAGTGTGGATAGATAAAAATCTTTACGTTGGTTTGCATGTTTGAGAACCAAATTCTGACTTTCGGTCAATTCTAAAGATAATTTATGGTCTATAAGCTTAATATTCCTTTTATTATAAGAGCTTTGCAAAGAATCCTCAATTAATCTCAGGTACTCCAAATAACGATAAGCCTGTTTAAAACTATCCTTTTGTACATAATATTGTTTTTTTTCAGAATAATATAGTCTTTTATAGTAGCCCATGGATGGATTCTTACTTAGTAACTGCAACTTAGACATAAATTTTAGTGCTGAATCTGGCATTTCAAGGGCAAGATACACTTTCGCAAGTGCAAGATTATATTTAAGCTTTTGAAAACACGAGAGCTCTTTCTCTGTGGAGATTATGTTTAAAAGTAAAGTCTTTGACACAAAAAATTTAGACTGTAAAAAATACAGTTGCGACAATTTAAAGTAATTGTCTGGCTTATTTCGACTGGATTTAACCAAAGATTGAAATTTAAAGAAAAAAAGCATTGAACTATCAGTCGCATTGTGTTTAAAATAATATATACTTAAAATATAATACTTTGCAATTTTAAAGTCGGTGTTCGTTTTTATATAAGACTTTGGAATTAAACTCAGATAATGATAAGCTTTGATAATCTTATTCAATTCATTATTATTATTTGCCAGTAACATAAGGAGTTCAAAATAGGCTCTTCCTCTATATTTATTAAAATAAGATAAACTTTGTAATCCATAGAATATAGATGAATTGTAATCCGACATCAACTGATAGGAAAAAGCCAACTGTTTATAGTACATGTAAATCTTAGCTTGATCAAATGAGGTAGGTCCCGATTTAATCTTCTCTTTTATAAAATTTATATCTTTCAGTTTGGCATTTAAACATGTTTGACTACTTAATAGCATCTTTTCAATGATAGTATTAAGCTTCAATGAATCGACACTATACACATTTTTAGAAAATAGAAGTAACCAGACTAAAACGATAAATATTATTTTCTTGCTTACAACCAAAATGCTTAGTTTAATTTTAAATTAATATAATCAAAATTTCTTAAATTACATCAGAATTGTAGCTAAATTACACATATTATTTTTTTTAAATATTTTTCCGAATAAATTACTTCAATAATAATACATTTTTATTATTTTTGCTAAAAATTATTATACACTAACATATTTATTTATGTAGTAAACTTTGGCAGCGAACAGTTTTTTAGCCAGAAACAGAATTCACCATTAACAATTAATAATTCACCATTACTTATGCATATTACTTTATTAGGAACCGGAACTTCACAAGGAAATCCTGTCATAGGATGTAACTGTAAAGTTTGTAACTCTGGCGACCCAAGAGATATTCGTCTCAGAAGTTCAATCCTTATCAAGCACAAAAGTATTCATATTGTGATAGATACAGGCCCTGATTTTAGACAGCAAATGCTTCGTTCGCATAATACTAAACTTGATGCGGTGCTATTCACACACCATCACAAAGATCATATTGCTGGCCTGGATGATATTCGCCCCTATAATTATCAACAAAAAAAAGCGATGCAAGTATATGCTGATGAAAGGGTACTAGGGGCTTTACGAAGTGAATTTGCTTATGCCTTTGAAACAGACAAATATCCCGGGGTTCCGAATATCATTCTCAATAAAATAGCCAATACTCCTTTTTTTATTGACAATATCAAGCTGGTGCCAATCCAAATTATGCACTATAAATTACCCATACTTGGCTATCGCATCGAAAACCTAACTTATATTACCGATGCCTCATTTATCTCCGAAGTAGAAATTAAAAAACTAAAAGGAACTGAAATACTAATTATCAACGCACTACGACACTCACCCCATATTTCACATTATAATTTAGAAGAGAGTTTAAAATTAATTAATAAAATTAAACCCCGAAAAGCTTTTTTAACGCATATTAGCCACGGTTTAGGCACATACAAAGATTTGGCCAAATTACTCCCGAAGAATATTCGTCCGGCCTACGATGGGCTTTCCTTTAATCTATAAGTTGGCCAAAATTATTAAACTCAATAAAGATTAATATATGAGTCCAGTATAAAAAGGTGAATTTGCATCGAAATCGGTCGGACGGATTCACTAATCAATTGCAAGTAAGCTGTTTATTTTCATATTTTTAATAAATCTATCCGTCCGACCGGTTTTTAGACCGAACTCATATATTAATAATTAAAGTTTTTGGGATACTACCAAGGATTTATAAATTTCAGAAGAGGGTTAGTATAACACAGAGAACGAAACCATCGTTTTTTTTACTGTGCCGACTGCGCAAGGGATTGGAGCGGTAGCTTGGTAAAGACAAAGGGTTACAAAAACAGGCAAAAAAAGAGTGTAGGTACGGAACTCCTTTTTTTGCTTGTTTTTATACCCTTTGGCGAACCAACTTTAGCGGAAAGCCCGCTCGTGCGCCCAAATCTTAATTCCGAATTTTCAGCGTTTTTCACAGTAGTTCGCTTATATATTGATTCCCAAATGATTTCGATAAAGCTTTCTAAGCAATTCCTCATGTGATGCAAGTGTCTTAAAATACTTTGTCCGGTTGGCAATAAGTAATTTTCCGCTCTTTAAGGAAATAAATTTGGTATTAATATCCTTAGAATTAAGCCCTTTAATAAGAATATCATTTTTTGAAAAGGTCATTTGCTGTTCCTCTGCTTGCTCAAGTCTGAATATTCCGTTATACACTAAAATTACATCATCATTCGGCGATTTATCCCATGAAACAAAGTCTCCTTCCTTCACATCTTTCACTCTAATAAACTCAGCAATAAAAACTAATATTTCCAAAGGTACATCAGCAAAAGCATTTATCCGTTTTAAATATTTAAGCCGTTCTAAGAAAGTGGCTTCCTGCATTTTACCTGTATTCTCAAGGGATTCAAGAAGATTCTTTCTATTATCATCGAAATTAGATAAAAAGTAACTAGTTCGCGATGGGTTAATATTATACAAAATAGTGGCAGCAGTAGTATAAACCAAGGGGCTACTGTGAAAAATGCCTAGGAATAGTTCATCGGGTATATTGGTAACAGCTATTTGTTGTAGCGCTCTCTGTATTTCTTTGTCTGTCCACTCAATATTTTTAAAATTTCCACCAGAAAGATTCCACTTATTGAATTTCTTCTTACGGTAAAAACCAGCGAGTACTTCGATTGCTTTTGCCCGTGTTGTATCCGAGATACGAATGGGATAAGATTTAATCATATCTTTCAACTGAGCAATAACATCAAGATTTTCAATGGCAAAATAAACATTTAGCTTTCTAATTATCTTATAATTTGGCATATTTTCAATCAAGGGCAAAACTACATTCCTTAATTCCGGATCAATAACACTCTGGAGCATCTCGGAAGCATATAAATAATTATTCTTTTTAAGATTATCCTCCACCAAATCAATCAATTCCTTTGAGTAGATTAATTTTAAATTACTCATCAAAAGAGTAAAATTACCTTTTAATTCTTTATCGATTGACGGTATAATAGCTATTGAACGATTATCTTTTATGAAATTCTCCCGATAGCTGAGTAACCAGGTAATATTTTGGGCTAAGAAATAAACTTTTCTAAAAATAATTTCTTTTTTGCTATCTTCTGCTTTAAATCTAATACTATTTAAGGTATTCAGTATCAATCGCTGAATATTAATATTGGGATAATTGATATGATTAAAAAGAAGTTCTATTGCATAATCACTTGCCACCCTCCCGTAAATCTCTACAATCTTCATCAAAAGTTCTACATCTGGCTTAGTATGGTAAAAGAAATTTTCTAATAAACTTAGAACATCGTCTCCGATTTCCACCAGAAAATCTGCAATATAATGCATATATTTTTCATGCTTAATCCAGTGAGTTAGATAGTCCACAGAATGATAATTATTCGTTTTGGAAATGATTCCGATAAGCGAACGTATAACTAAATCGTCCTCCTGATCTAATTTCACTAAAAAGCGTCGATTTAAAAGATATGGCTTGTCTCTTACTTTTTTTAATATCTGTATTTTATATGCTCCGGGTTCTTGAATATTCGATGATTCTTCTTCTTCTTCGGAAAGATAGAAGCTTTTTATTATCTGGTAAGAATGCTTTAGTTCCTCATCGCCATCCAAATTAATAAATTTCTCGATAAGAGCAACTATTTCTGAGTCAAAGGACATATCTACATTTCGTAATATCGCTCTATTGATAATCGAATTTTTGTGGCGAAATAATACAGGCAAGTAAGGCTCAAGTTTGCGAGGATTCACTTCAGATAAAATAATTGTACTAAGCTTAACTTCTTCTATATTTTCACTATTTAATCTTCGGGTTAAAATATCTATCCCAAAATAATCAGCATCGTAATCATCAATAACAAAGAGTTTTTTATAAGCAGCAATATGAGCTAATTCTGTTCTGCTTATTTTATAAACATATAAATTAAAAATAAGAACTATAACTCCAAAAATAAAACTTAGCCATAGAATAATCTTATAACTTAATGTTATATCAAAATTTTGGTAAAGAATCGCACCCAAAACTAATGTACTTAAGATAAAGGCTACATTAAAAGATATGATGAAAACATTGAGCCATCTTTTTCCAATTTTAATATTAAGCGAAAAAATAAGGCTTAACAGGGCTTGCTGATAAACCCCATTACGGACTATGTATTCAAAAATGAAAAATAAGGTTACAAAAAAAACACTCAGATAGCCATTAAAGCCTACACTATACATTACTATTAGCAAAATAAATAGAAAAAACAGAATGACTAAGGGGTAAGATTGCAATGAAAAATAGAGTCCAAGTTTGGAAACCAATTTTTTACTGTAAACAATAGCAAAAAATGAAGCTATTGAAACAAACAAAAAGCTAAAAATTAGTTCTCTAACAATAAAAACGGGTGAATCAATACTTCCTTTTAACGCAAAAAGATTAAGACTAAATAAAAAATTAACACTTGTAAACAAAAAAACACTAATTACTGATGAAATTAAAAGGACATAATAGAACTTCTTAGTATGTTCGTAGTTTTTAACACTCAATGTTCTGGAATTGCTGAGTTCTTGATACTTCAATTTTGGCTTCGTAACAAACAAGGCAATGAGTAAAAAGCTTGCGAGAATAAGCCCCAGAACTATTACAAATTTTTGATCTAAAAAAACATAAGTAAAAATTAAATATAAAAATAGGCTGAGTGCCGACAGAAAAAATTCAAAAGCATCAAGTTTGAAATTCTCTTCTTTTTTTTCCAAACCAGACTGGCTATTCAAGCCTTTCGACAATAATTTGCCATAGCTCCACAAGGGGAGAAT
>CAYQXT010000167.1:0-8140 GCA_964421365.1 uncultured Bacteroidaceae bacterium | reverse complement strand
ATGTTTACTTTTGTTCATTTTAGAACATCAGTGAGTTATCAAAATGCATTTACAAATCTTAAAAGCGGGTTGGTATAAGATTTTTTAAGAAAAACCAGATAGACATATTAGAAAACATAGATTTTTCTAGACTAAAAGACATTTTAAGAGCATATAGTGAAGATTTTTGCAAGATTTTTTGAGCTTAATGCTGACTAGTAAGTGAAAAACGAATAGTGAATAGTTTTTAGTATATGTTTTTATGGGGGCGGTTGAGTGGCTTTCCGCTCGTGCGTTCTCATAATTTGTGTCCATCCATAAAGTCTAATAAATATTTTTTGTTCATGTATTACACGAATAATTAATTTCTAATTAGCTTGTTATCCGTCCGACCGTTTCAAGCGGTCAGACGGGATTAATGCCATTATCACAATTTTATAACTAAATATAACTCTTTGTAATAATAGATTACATGCAGTTCACAATTATATCACAGCATAATATCGTAGATATTATGGATGAACATTAATTTAGTTATTAATTTCAATTCTTTTACCTTGCGAATGAGCTGTAAATTCGGGGGCGTACATACATTGTATCAGTGAAATACCGTTTGAATATTCGCCTTTTAGTGCTACACGCAGGGGATACTCAAAAACATAAGTTCCTTTACGCAAATAATCGAAGAAGAAGTTGGTCGAAGCATCTTTTGTCTCCTCATAATAGCCTAAACCATCTTGGTATTTGTATTGTGAGATGATATTTACAGGCTCTAAACCGGCTGCACGCATATCCTTCATGTGTACAAATTCCATATTTCTGTCCACCCGTAATTCAATGCGAACGATGATTTTATCGCCTACTTTCAGGGCATTTTGTACACTTATTTTAGTCAAAACTTTGCCTCTTTGTGTTTGTTTTTCAATGAAAAGCTCTTTTGTGAGTTTTAAAGGGGTTTCGTGTGGGGTGATTTTGTCCAAATTTTCAAAATACTGCCAATATAAGGCACCCCAAGCAATTCCATTGTCTTTATTAGTGAGTTTCACTTCGCCCATTTCCGGTTTGATATCTTTGCCTGTCCAAGCGGTTTTAAAATAGCCGGTTCCTGCTTCCATTTTGGTGTCTGGCAGTTTATCTGGCTCAATTTTTTGACCGCCTACAAAAATTTCTACCTGCTCTTTACTTGCTAAAATATTCGTTCCTTGCAATAAAAGGGCATAAATAGCTTCGGCAGTAGCACGAGTAGTTTTCCAGTCTTGGGTTTGTTTTTGCTTTAGTAGCCAGATTTTCATTTCTTCTACCGAAAGATTGTCTTGGGCTACTTCGCTAAAAGCCTCTATTAACAATGCTTGTGTCTCTATTGGTGCCTGATACCAAAACCAACCACCTTTATTTTTCCAGAACATTCCCATTTCATTGTTTTGTATGGAATGTTCTTTCAGTGAGGCAATTATTTTTAGGGCGGTTTCTTGCTTTTCGTAGCGGTGCAGAATTAAGGCCAGCATTCCGCGCATGTAGTTATTTTGTCCTGTCCAGTATTGTTGTGCTTGCCTAAGGAAATAATCAAAAGCTTCTTTGGTGTCATTATCCATTTTTCTGTCTCTGAAAAAACTGCGAGCATACATATATTGAATAGCTATGTACGACAAATGGTCTTTTTTTAAGTCTTTGGCTTTGGTGAATTTTTTTAGGTTGCGGTAATAGTTGGTAAATTCGAGATCTATAAAATTTATCCCCTTTGACAGGAATTTGTTCGTTTTATTATCACTTTTAAAACCAGCTACTTGCAAATGCTTTAAATGCCCCATTCCACTAATAATATATTGGGTGATGTACCAGCTTTCGGGCATTCCTTTGAACCACGGGAAACCACCGTTTGGGCTTTGCGCTTTTTGCAGTTTTTTGAGTGCCAAAGCCTGTTCTTTTGCCATGTGTGAGAGGTCGAAAAGAACGGCAATACGCTTTTTGCGCTCAGTTTCGTCTTTCCCGTCTAAAACCCAAGGTGTTTCTTCTAGTAGAACTGATTTTAGTTCTTGGTTTTTCTCTAAATTAGAGAGTAAAGCTTTGGAATCGGGAATATTTGCCCAAGAATCGAAAACAGCCTTGATTTGGGGATTTGAGTTGGCTATATGTGTAGCTATACTATTGGAATAAAAGCGATTAAAGGTCTGTTCGCTGCATTCATAGGGATACTCCATCATATATGGCAAGGCCTGCACGGCGTACCAAGCCGGGTTGGAGGTGAATTCCAAGGTTAAGCGTTTGTTTACAATGCTTTTGGATTTACTGGAAGCCAAAAGTTTATCAAACCGGAATGTTTTTGTCTGATTTCCGCGAATATTCAGCGGCATACTTTCGGTTAGCAACATTCGGTTGCTCAATACCGGCAGTAGTTTTTGCTCTCCATCGGAAAAATTGCCGGCTTTGGCTACCACTTTGTACATCAGGGCATCCACATTGTCTGGGATTTGGATTTCCCATGTTTCTAAGCTGTTTTTTCCGGCTATGAGCTTGAAATTTTTAAGTCCTTTTTCGCCGGAAGTAAAGATGTTTACTTTCTTATCCGATATGGCATCAAAAAATTCTAACTGAATGTGTCCGCTTAAATTTTTGTCGGATATATTGCTTATTTTCACTGGAAAAATCATTTTATCGCCCTGACGGTAGAAACGCGGCGGATTGGGGTTTAGCATCAGTTTTTTTTGGGTGATTAGCGTTTTATTTTGGAAACCGTATTTTAAATCTTTTGTCGTGGCAAATGTCATGGCTTTCCATTTGGTTAAACTCTCTGGAATAGTGAATTTTACGATGATGTTGCCATCGGCATCGGTTTGTAAATGCGGGTAAAAAAAGGCTGTTTCGTTAAAATTACTTCGTACTTTTACGTCTGTGAAATCCGGTGTTTCGGGTGGTGGAGATACATTAGAACTAACCACCTTGTCTGATGTGGGTACTGGCATTTCTTGTGATTCTTCATCTTCGCTTATCAGGGCATTCCTCTTTTTTCCCATTTGTGGCTTTGCCATTTTTTTGAAGTGCTTTCTTCCCCTCGCCTTGGTCATAACGACTTCTTCCACACCTTCAGAGTGGGTAAAATAATCATAGCCAAGATTATAAGCCAGCCCAAACCAGTTAAAACTATTGAAAACAGGTACTTTAACGTAATAGATTTGATTTAAATTTTCGGTATAATTATTAGAGCTTTGTGCACCATAATAGCCGGCTTTCCAGTTGCGCTGCGTATAATAAGTGTGGTAGATATTCAAAAGCCAGTCGTGCAAGCGGAATTGGTCGAGTGAAGCATCGTATAAGGTGGCCAGCATTTCGGCCGAAACATTTTTCCCGTCTTTATCCTTAATTTTTATACGCCATTCTTCCTGTTCGCCGGGCTGTAATTTGTCTCTAAAAGTTTGAAATTCGATGTCTAATTTTTTGTTGTCATAAGGTACTAACACTACTTCGTCTTGAGTGTAAAACCGATTGTTGTAAATTAGCACAAAATGAATGGAAAAATTGCCTCTATCTTCTTCTGTAATAGGAATTTTAAGGCTTTTTAATTCATTGTTCAGGCTAATGTTTTCATATTTTGTGATTTTGCCTTTGTGTTCGTAACTCACTAATATAATTGCATCTTTGTAGGATGTCCCCAATAGAAATTTGGCTGAATCGCCGGGTTGCCCTTCTGATTTAAGGCTTAAAATTTTGAAAGCTATTGGAAAAGGCATTTTTTTATCTTCGGAATTGACTAAACTCAAAAATTGCTTGGCTGTAACTTGTTTGCCAAAAGCATCTTTCGATTGTATTTCGAGGATATAATTCCCGGTGGACAGTTTTTTTATTTCCGAAAGGGCTATTTTTCGTAATTTTTGGGTATCAAAGCTAATTTCGGCTACTTTTTTATCTATTTTTCGGTATTTTAAGTCTTCTTCTTTTCCGTAGGAATTTCCGGGGAATAATTTAGCCCATTCTTCGGGCGTATAGAGGTGTTTATTTCCGGCTTGCCAGTATCTTGTACGCAAAATTGTTTTCGGCTCTTTGAGCTTGCTAATGATTATCTTTCCCTTAGCATTAATGCTTTCGCCATTTAAATTGGTACTCGAAATCAGAAAACTATCCTCAGGCTCAATTTGGGCTAAATCCATTTCTTTGGTTATGTTGGTACTGAGTTTTAAATCGCGGTAACCAATGCGGATATTGCTTGTTGTGCTGTGTGTTTCGCCGTTAATATCGGTAACATCAATGCTAATGCTATAATTAAATGACAGATACTCATTTTCGGAATAAGAAGGGTCTGATAAGGCTTTAAAATTAAGCTTGAAATGTCCGTTATCATCGGTTTTGAGTTTTCCATTGGCTATTTCGGTGGGTGCTTGCGGCGGATTCCACCACCACCACGACCAGAGCGGTTCGCGTGTAATCCGGTATTTAACATCAGCATCAGAAATGGCCACTCTGGCATAGGATTTGGCTTCGCCTTTTATTTCAACTTCTTGATTTAGACGATAATTTCCTTTAAAAGGCAGTATTCTAACGGCAAATTTGGGACGTTTGTATTCTTCTACCGAAAAGCTAATAGAACCCTGGGCTGTTTTGAGTTGGAAATTTCCGTTGAGTACTCCTTTGGGTAGCTTAAATTCACCGCTGAAAGTACCGTATTCGTTGGTTGTCAGTTCCAATTTGCCTTGTTCCTGATAATTAACATCTAAAAGCTGCACTTCCACTTTTTTGCCGCTGACTTTTTTGGGATTATTTTTGTAGCTTTGAATGCGAATCCCTTTAAAATAAACTGTTTGCCCGGGACGATAAATGGCGCGGTCGGTAAAGAAATAATCTACGAGCGAAGTCTGAATATAATCTTGCAGGGCATAGTAGTAACTCTCTGATTTTAATTTTTCGTCCTGATATTTGACTTCAAAATAGATACTTTCGTTCCTGTTTTTATCAAAAGTAAATTCTGCCCAGCCCTTGGCATTGCTCGTGAGTGTTTTTATATTTTTACGAACATATTTGCTTTTTTTATAGTTGTATTCGTTGGAAAATGCTGTAATTTGGGCTTTTGTAAGGGCCTGTCCTGTTTTCCGATTGGAACAATATACGATAAAACTGTTTCCGCTTTTTTGCTGACTAACAAAAGTTAAATCTGAAATTTTTAGCGCACTATAACTTGCCAGTGCTTCTTTATAGTTAAATTTCTCGTTATTGGCCACAAAAATAAGGTAAAAACCTTTTGGTAATCCGTCCATCAAGAGTTCTATGGAGTTTGTTCTGTAATCCTTATCATCGGGCAGTTCTTTGCTCGATTGCGAAAGCATTATGGCCTTTTGTATCAATGCTTTATATCGTTTTTTGTCGTATTTTTTGTTGTTAATTTTCTGATAATCAGAAAAATTTATTTTTGCTATGCGGTAAAAAATCTTTTTGGTATTTTTGTAGCTTATTTTAAGCGCAAAACGATCATTTGTAGGGATAATTTGCTCGGTCTGAAAGCTTAACGATTTTGTGCTCAGATTGGCAATCAATTGCTTGCATAATTCAGAACCCTGATTTTTTGGGTATTTTTTTATTGTACTCCGGCAAATGTCCATTGCTTTTACATAGTCGTTTTTATATTCTTTGGTTATGGGATTCTCTGCACTATACTTGGTTGCTCGTTGGGTGTAATATTGGGCAATATAATAATAAGCAATAGCTATATATGGATTTTGTGCGTATTCTATGGTGAGTTTTTTTAGTGCATTTAGATATTCTGCCTCTTTGTTGGGATAAACTGAATTTTTGGATACATATTCGAGTCGTTCTAAATTGGCAAATATCAGAGCATCTAAGTTTTGCTTGTCTGCCAACCTAAATTTTAGTAAATCTTGATATAGTTTGATAGTTTTAAATTTCATGGATAAGGAATCCTCTAAATTAATTTTCTGCTTCACAAAATTCTGAATATCAGTAAAATAATATTTTTCGCGTAGCGCAAATTCATTTGAGGGCTTAGTAAGCTGCATTTCAGGATTCTTGTAAAAATCAATGATTTGATGAACCAAAAAATCGTAGAGTGTGGGGCGAAGTTTTTTGGGTACATCGCCTTTGTTTATCAATACTTCAAACTCATCTACTGGAGTTTTTTTTAAAATATCTGCTTGTGATAGACAGAGCTTATATTCCTTTTGTATATTCTTGACGAAATCGTCTAAAGTCCATGTTTCTATGTCATCGGGCTGTGTTTGCAGACTGGTGCGTTGGTATATTTTGTAGTATAGCTTGGTAAAATACATTCGGTACATTTTAGCCGTCATAAAATGCAGAACAGCCGCTTTTAATCCGGTGCTTTTTTGGGCGATGCTGTCGATTTTGTACACATTTTTGTTAAAATCGGCATCTTCCCAGGTGAGCAGATATTTGGTTTTATGAATCAATGCTTTGACATATTGAGGGATATTATTTGCCTCATCTGCTTTTTGCAGAATGGTATCTACTTCTTTTAGAGCTGATTTAGGCAGTGAGACGCTTTCGTATTCCTGTACTTTTGTCCACCTTTTTTTGTAGTTTTTCATATCTTGTGCACTTAGATTTAGTTGAGTAATTAAGAGCAATACTATAATAATGAGCGATTTCATTTTTTTCATTTGTTTAAATTTATTTAAAAACTATATAGACACATTAGAAAACATAGATTTTTTTGATAAAAAGATATTATTAGTATATATAGTGAAATTTTTTTCAAAATTTGCATTTTCCGATGACGTTCCTAGGTGAGTTATCGCTCACGCTACGAGGTCGCTGTTATTCATCTTCCATTTTTTATTCTTTACTTAAATTAGGTGTTTCATTTTTTTATATTTCGGTTATAAATTATATGAATTAAAATTAATATATATTTTTAATCATTGTTGTCCGATAAAACTTTTGGAATAAAAATCAAGCGAGCTTTGAAAAATCGTCCCTCGCTCTTAATCTTTGTTTTTAGAAAATTTATCTACAAAATAAATAAACAAAGATATGAGCAAAGATACAAATTTTTAGAAGACTCTGAAAAATCATCGAAAAATGTCTTAGAAAATCAAAAAAACAGATACGAAAAACTCACTTTCTCCGACTCTGTGAGTTTATTTTTGAAAAAATAAAACTATATTTGATTTTTATCGGATAACAATGATTTTAAAATAAAAAATCTGCTTACTTCTCAAGCAATAGAAATAGCGGAAGTTGGAAACATTATGATGTATTCAGTATCTGGTAAAAAAATAATACTGGTTGTAATATCTAAGAAAGTGTACGTTTTTCAACTCGTAATGTTTCAATCCAATAGTTTAGAAATAGATAGTTCTGAATTTTATAAAATTGATAGTGTTGTGGTTTTTTACAAGGAGCATTCTCATGAAAAGTTGAAATTAGTGGGATACTCAGATAATGTCGGATTAGAAAAAAATAACATTATACTTTCGGAAAATAGAGCTAAGAGTATTTATGATTATGTAATTAATAAAGGGCTTTCTTCTGAAAATGTGAGCTATCAAGGGCGGAGGGGCAGAGGATATTTTTGTTTAATTAGATGCAGCAGTAAAGTATAAAACTTATGTCAGGAAATTTAGCAGGTGTGTAGAACTCTTAGCCCAAAAGAATGTAGGAGATGATTTTATCATTCGGAGCATGTTTATTTCTGTGTATTATAATATTGAGTGATTCAGGTAAAAAAATAAGTAAAAATGTTGTTTTTTTATCACTTATATGCTTGGCTATTAGATTCTGTTATTTGTGTAAGAGAATAATTTCACTCCTATAAAACCAAAGGCTTCGTATCCAGCGAAGCCTTTTTTTTTCACTCCAAAAGCATATATGCCCCAAAGCGCTTTTCTTTGGAGGGTTCTACCAGCGGGAAATAGCCCGAAAAAGGTTTATTGCCTTTATATATAGCTGGAGACTTTTCATTCATTTCACGGCTATAAGTTAGAAAATCTTTTCCTTTCTGATAAAAAATAACAAATTTACCGCTGCTGTCCGGATGTATTATCTTTTCTAATTGTAATTCTAAAGTGCCCATGGTATAGCGACAATTTACTTCCAAAAAAGGATGTAATTTTAGGTGGCCTTGCTTATCGAGATATATCATGGCATCAACATCCATAAACCCTCTGTAATATTTTGTGTAGAGGCTGTTATTTAATAC
>CAYQXT010000166.1:0-8173 GCA_964421365.1 uncultured Bacteroidaceae bacterium | reverse complement strand
GACAATATGATGAGCAATGGATCATGGATGATGAATTGGGATACCCATTTGCAAAATGACCACAAAACAGGTGATGATCACTATGGATATTTTGATACTAAAAACAACTCATTCATTTACAGCATTAAAGAAAAAAATGGAAATTCCGTAAATTTTAAGGATATAAATTGCATTAGAAGTTAAAAATATTATAACTTTGTATAAAGCTGTCACTTTTGAACCAGCTTTGTGCATATTCAAGTAAAATTGATTAAAACTTAAATCAAAACAAAATGTTAAATAAAACTATTAAGTTCTTTTTAGAGAACAAATTAGTCACTTTTCTAGTGGTCTTAGCATTAATTGTGGCAGGTATCGCTTTTGCCCCTTTTAATTGGAAAGACACATTAATTCCGCGCGATCCAATTCCTGTGGATGCCATACCGGATATTGGCGAAAACCAGCAAATCGTATATACAGAGTGGGCAGGACGTTCGCCACAAGATATCGAAGACCAGATATCTTATCCGTTAACTACTTCACTTCTAGGAATACCCGGAGTAAAAACCATACGAAGTCAGTCTATTTTCGGGCTTTCCAGTATATATATCATTTTCAACGATGATATAGACTTCTACTGGGGGAGAACCCGAATTCTGGAGAAACTAAATTCACTTCCGGCCGGATTACTACCGGCAGAAGTTAAACCAGCACTGGGTCCCGATGCTACCGCCTTAGGACAAGTTTACTGGTACACCATCGAGGGCGAAGACAAAGACGGAAACCCCACCGGAGGCTGGGATCCACAGGAAATTAGAACCGTGCAGGACTTTTTTGTTCGCTATGCACTTACTTCTGTACCAGGTGTTTCCGAAGTAGCCTCAATTGGCGGATTTATAAAAGAATACCAGATAGACATCAATCCGGACGCCCTAAAAGCCTATAAAATCGGAATTGGCGACATCGTCAAAGCAGTTAAAAATAGTAACCTCGATATAGGAGCCCGAACCATTGAAATTAACAAAGCAGAATATCTTGTTCGTGCCTTAGGCTATATAAAAAGCCTTAAAGATTTGGAAGAGAGTGTTGTTGCGGTTCGTAACTTTAAACCGGTACGCCTGAAAGATGTGGCAAATATTGCCTACGGCCCGGCAACAAGGCGTGGAGGCCTCGATAAAGGAGGTAGCGAAGCCGTTGGAGGAGTGGTTGTTGCCCGTTATGGCTCCAATCCGCTGGCCGTAATTAATAGTGTAAAAGACAAAATTAAGCAAATAGAACCCGGAATGCCGCAAAAAAAACTCGCTAACGGCAAAATGTCCTATTTGCGTATTGTCCCTTTTTACGACCGTACATCGCTCATAAAAGAAACACTCGGAACATTGGAATCCTCCCTCAGTCATGAGATTATGATTTCCATACTGGTTGTTATCGTACTAGTTTTTAATATCAGAGCCTCTGTAATTATATCCAGTCTTTTACCTTTGGGCGTGCTGATTACCTTTATCAGTATGAAATATTTTGGCGTGGATGCTAATATTGTAGCCCTTTCAGGTATTGCCATTGCCATAGGAGTTATGGTCGATGTCGGTATTGTTTTCACCGAAAACATTATCCGGCATATCGAACTACCCGAAAATGAGGGAGCAAGCGGAAAAGAACTCATGAAAATCGTTTATGAGGCCACCGTAGAAGTAGCATCAGCTATTATGACCGCTCTGGCAACTACCATAGTAAGTTTTATTCCTGTTTTTGCCATGCAGGCTGCCGAAGGCAAGCTATTCAGGCCACTGGCGTTCACCAAGACATTTGCCATATTATCCTCATTAGTGGTGGGAATTATTTTAGTACCCACCTTAGCACAAT
Organism: uncultured Bacteroidaceae bacterium; assembly: GCA_964421365.1. Taxonomy (GTDB): domain Bacteria; phylum Bacteroidota; class Bacteroidia; order Bacteroidales; family DYOH01; genus CAYQXT01. The sequence goes on along the minus strand of CAYQXT010000166.1, from coordinate 6,331 downwards.
TGGTTTTTTCAATTCGTTTGGATAAAAAACGTGTTAATCGAATTTGGAATTACAGTCTGGTTGCCATTGGAGGAATTTTTCTTATTGCCTTTGGCGATTTTATTGCCACTACATTAATACTCTTTGGATTAATAGGAATATTTGCCCCATTCATCGACAAATTTAAAAAAGCTCTTTCCGTAAAACTCAATGTAGGACTGGCTGTTCTTATTGTGGCCTATTTCCTAACTCAGGAATGGATGCCTTTGGGCGTGGAACATAGCCTTTTCCTAAACCTTGTTTTTGTCGGCATTATTATTACCGTAGTGCTGGGGACATTAAGTACCATCGTGCATTTCTATAAACCTATTTTGGCATGGACTTTAGAAAATAAGTGGAAATTTCTTGCCATGCCCATATTTGTACTGCTTTTTGGGCTATTAGCATGGCAGGGAATTGATAAAACGCTTGGTTTTATCCCCAGAACGATTGATAAAACCGGTTGGAAAATATCCAAATCCTCTGGCTGGACAAGCCTTGAAAAGACCTTTCCGGGCATTGGAAAAGAATTCATGCCCGCACTTGACGAAGGTTCCTTCCTGCTCATGCCCACTACCATGGCACACTCAGGCATAGGAGAAAATCTAAATGTTATTAGGCTGTTAGATACACGTTTACAATCAATTCCAGAAGTCAGTTCAGTGGTTGGCAAGTGGGGACGCGTAGCCTCAGCGCTCGACCCGGCACCTATCAGCATGTATGAGAATATCATCAATTATAAATCAGAATATGCCGTAAACGAAGACGGACACAGAATTCGCTTCAAAGTAAATAAGGACAATGCTTTCGTTTTGAAAGACGGCGGAACATTTAATCCAAAAACAGATGCCTACCGGACAATAAAAGTTAGTAATTTAATTGAAGACCATAAAGGCGAATATTTTCGTCAATGGCGCACGAAAATTAAGAATTCTAACGACATTTGGAACGAAATAATTAAAGTAGCCCGAATTCCCGGCCTGACCTCAGCACCCAAATTGCAGCCCATACAAACCCGTTTAGTCATGCTGCAAACCGGAATGCGTGCCCCGATGGGAATTAAAGTTTTTGGCCCTACACTCGAAAGCATCGAAAAAGTAGGTTTGGAATTAGAAAAAATCCTGCAAAACACACCCTCTGTAGAATCTTCATCCGTTTTTGCCGATCGTGTAGTAGGAAAACCCTATTTAGAACTAAATATAAAACGCGATACAATAGCACGTTATGGATTGAGTATTAGGAAGTTGCAGAGTTATATCAGCTCAGCCATTGGCGGAATGCCACTCACAACTACGGTAGAAGGACGCGAGCGCTTTCCGGTTCGTGTTCGTTATGCCCGTGAGTTCCGCGACAATGTCGAAGACCTCAAAAGCATCCTTATTCCCACACCTACCGGGGTACAAGTACCATTGGGCGAGCTAGCTGATATACAATTCACCCGTGGCCCACAGATGATAAAAAGCGAAAACACCTTTTTGGTTAGCTATGTCATTTTCGATAAAAAACAGGGCAAAGCCGAAATTGATGTCGTAGAACAAGCTGATAAAATAATCAAACAGAAAATTGCCAATGGAGAATTAATTCTTCCGGCAGGAGTAAGTTATAAATTTACAGGAAATTACGAAAATCAGATACGCGCCACCAAACGCCTTATGCTCGTAGTACCCATCTCACTAATCGTCATTTTTCTAATACTGTACTTTCAGTTTAAGTCTGTTACACAGTCGTCTATGGTTTTTAGCGGTATATTTGTCGCCTTTGCAGGAGGTTTCATTATGCTGTGGCTTTACGGTCAGCCATGGTTTCTGAACTTCAGCTTTGCAGGAGTATCCATGCGCGATTTATTTCAGCTACATCCCATAAACTTGAGTGTGGCCGTTTGGGTCGGCTTCATCGCCCTTTTCGGCATTTCCACCGACGATGGCGTTATCATGGGCACCTATCTGATACAAACCTTTGAGCGCGAAAAACCAAAAACCGTAGCCGAAGTGCGCAAAGCAGTACTTCATGCCGGCCAAAACAGAGTACGCCCCGCCATGATGACCGCAGCCGTTGCCGTCATAGCACTAATACCCGTACTCACCTCCACCGGAAAAGGTGCTGACATACTGGTTCCTATGGCTATCCCTTCTTTTGGCGGAATGATTATTCAGGTAATGACCATGTTCATCGTTCCCGTATTATATTCCATGTGGCAAGAAGGAAAAGTTAAAAAATTAAATAAAACGCATAAAAATGAAGAATAAAAATAGAAATACTAATTTTTTGGGCGCATACGGGCTTTCTGCTTGTAGTACCCCTTTTGCAAGGGCACAAAAGCACGCCAAAAAAGGAGTTCCACATACGCTACACTCTTTTTTGTCGGCTTTTGTAGCCCCCGCAAAAGGCGCGCTACCGCTGCAATCCCTTGCGCGGCTATCGCAAGCTGTCGGAATAGGAAAAATCGTAATTTTAAGCCTGTTCTTGACATTTAGCCTCATTTTTGGTGCATTTCAACCCATAAATGCACAAAATACGCTCGAAAGCTATTTGCAAGCAGCAGAAAAGAATAATCCGCAAATACAAGCAGCCAATTCAGCCTATCAGGCAGCTTTAACACGCATTTCGCCCGCAAAAGCCTTGCCCGACCCAATATTTTCGGCCGTATGGTTTCTGCAACCCATCGAAACAAAGTTAGGGCCACAGATAGCCAAATTTTCACTCTCACAATCCATGCCTTGGTTTGGACAGCTTAAAGCACAGGGAAACGCTTATAGTGCCTATGCTGAAGCTGTTTACGAAAACTATTGGCAAACAAAAACAGATATATTTGCTCAAATAGAGCAGGATTATTATCGTCTGTATTTCAAAAATAGCCAAATAGGACTCACAAAGCAAATTCTCGATTATTTGAAAGTTTTAGATCAAATCGTAGATAGCAAACTTAGTGTAGGCAAAGCCACAGCCGTTGACAAATTAAGACTAACAATGGAAATAGCTACTGTTGAAGATAATATTCGTTATCTTGGAGACCAGAAACGGGTCTTACAAACCACAATTCTCAATAAGATAAACGATACAACGCTAGCACAAATACAAGTAGTTGGCAGTTTATCCTTCGACAGTATTCAGATTTCCAAAGACTCTCTTTTTTCCTCTGTTCTGAGACAAAATCACCGGTTAAAAGCTCTACAACACCGAATAGAGGCGATTAATCAGCAGTTAATTGTAGCTCAGAAAAAATCCTATCCCAAAATAAATCTTGGTGTAGATTATACTATTGTTGGCATTGGTGCAAATACCATAACCAACGCAGGTTTGGATGCTATTGTATTTCCAAAAGTAGGACTCAGCATACCCATAAACCGGAAAAAGTATAAAGATCTGGTAAAAGAGAAAGAGTGGCAAGCAAAAGAGGTAGAACAGAGTCAAAGCAATCTTTCCCTACAGCTAAATACTGCTTTAGACAATGTCTATAAGAATATTCAGGATGCCGAAAATAAGTATAAATTAGCTTTGTATCAGGTTGATTTGTCCAAAAAATCGCTTGATCTATTAAAAGCTTCCTATATGGGTAGCGATGCAAATTTTGAGGAAATCCTGCGAATGGAACGCAAATATTTAGCTTATCAAATTCAGAAAGAGAAAGCTCTTTCTCAGTTGGAAGTAAGCAAATCCATTCTCAAACAATTAATCGGACTCGGTAATTAATTACTAATGAAGGAATAAATGACTTGGAAGCCTTTGAAGAATGAAAACCTTCCAACGACTAAAAAGAAAAAAGAAATTTAAAAGAAAAAGAAATGAAAAGAAATAAGATAAAATTGAGTAAGCGTGAGATGATAATCATCGCAGCCGTATTTGTAATAGGGCTCATTTTAGGAGCGTTCCTATTTGGTGGTTCAGATAATTCCGCACCCACAAAAGAAGAAGCCCAGGGTGAAGTCCACGAGCATAACCATGCCAATGAAACCATTTGGACTTGCTCTATGCACCCGCAAATACGAAGAGATAAACCCGGGAAATGCCCCATTTGCGGCATGACCTTAATTCCCTTAGCCGATGAAAATTCAGATGAAAAGGCACCCGAAAATACCATTGCTTTTTCCGAATCAGCCATTAAACTGGCCGATATAGAAACCTTAAAAGTAAAACTTGGTGAACCGCATAACCTTGTGAAACTTTTTGGAAAAGTAAAACCCGATGAAACCCGCATTTCCGAGCTTACCTCGCGCTATCCGGGACGAATAGAGAAACTTTATGTCAATTACACAGGCCAGAGCGTACGCAAAGGTCAAAAACTCGCCTCTGTATATTCGCCCGAACTGATTACTGCCCAAAAGGAATTGCTCGAAGCCGTAAAATTAGCAGCTACCAACCCAGTGATACTCGAAGCCGCAAAATCGAAGCTCAAACTTTGGGATTTAAGCGATGCACAAATAGAGCAAATCATCACTAACCAAAAACCATTTCTGTATTTTGATGTAGTTTCGCCCATTACCGGTACTGTAACCATGCGCCATGTAACCGTTGGAGACTATGTAAAAGAAGGCACAAAATTATTTCAGGTGATTGATTTAAGAAAAGTTTGGGTGGTTCTTGATGCTTACGAAAGCGATTTACCTTGGTTAAAATTGGGCGATAAAGTACAATTCTCAGTACAATCCTTACCGGGCAAAACTTTTAAAGAAAAAATTGCTTTTATTGATCCCTTTTTAGAGGCTAAAACCCGCGTAGCCGGAGTTCGAATAGAGGTAAATAATGCCAAAATGAAACTTAAACCCGAAATGTTTGTCAATGCGTGGATAAATGCCACCATTTCTGGTAAAAAAGACAAAATTCTTATTCCGCGCTCTGCTGTTCTCTGGACAGGCAAGCGAAGTGTGGTGTATGTAAAAATACCTAATCTAAAAAGACCTACATTCCAGTACCGTGAAGTCACTTTGGGGGCACAAGCCGGCGATTTTTACATTATTGACAAAGGTTTAAGTCAGGGCGAAGAAATAGCCGTGAATGGAGTCTTCAAAATAGATGCAGCCTCACAGTTAGCCGGTTTACCTAATATGATGAGTCCGCCCGAAAAAGAATTTCAGGTAAAACCCAAAAAGTTGAAAACTTCAGCCTATTTTGGAAAACAACTGAATAACCTTTTGAGTGCCTACATTGTCTTGAAAGATAAATTTGTCGATTCGGATGCCAAAGAGGTAGCAAAAGCAGCTCAGGATTTGAGCAGTGAATTACAAAATTTCGACATGAAAAAGCTCAAAGGGGAAGAACATATTAGCCTTATGAAAAATAATAAAACCATTTTGAAATCTCTGAATATCGTTATAAAAAGTGATAATATAGACGAGCAGCGCAAACAATTAAAGCCCCTTTCTGCGGCTGTAATAAAGTTTGTTAGTCCGTTTAAGCTCAAGGGACAGAAGTTATTTGTGGAATTTTGTCCGATGGCAGACGATACCAAAGGAGCTTTTTGGATAAGCCAATATAAAACAATAAAAAATCCCTACTTCGGGGAGCAGATGATTAGCTGCGGCGATGTTCGGGATAGTTTGTAATTAAGTCCTGATTTTCCTGACTTTTTTGTCCGAAAGAAGGGTGAACTCAGAATTATAAAAAGCCGGAAAATTTAATCAGATTTTCCGGTATATATTTTCAGCGTTTTAATACCAAACAGATGTAAAGATTAGGGGTTTAAAACCCTAAATTTAAGTAATAAACGCAACTTTTCACGAAGGTAAATATAAAATATTTTACAATACAAAGGAGAAAAAGAACTTTCTCACTTTGCCCTGATGGATAAGTTTTATATTTTCCTTCGTTCAAAAAGTTGAAATATGAAACATTTAATCTGAAAACAAAGGTATACAATTTCAGTGATGAAACGACAAGCTTGTACACAAAATAAAATAGCTGATGCAATCAATTGGAATGCATAAAAGTACAATAAGCCCGAGCGCTAAAGCGAAATTGTGATAAAAGAGATGAAAGCTACAACTACCTTTTAGCTCAAAAGAAATGTGAGCAGCGACATAAGGAAAAACCGAAAAACAAAAGTAATGATTTTTTAAAATCAAGATAATCGTCTAATCCTAATAATCATGGCAAAGACAAAAATAGGCGTTTCCAAGTGCAAGTACGTTGGAAAGTCTTACTTAATATAAAATACTAAATTCTTCATATTCTTTTAATGGCTGTTCTTGCTGCGTTAGGGAAAGCACATGAGCATAACCATTGCCTTGTTTGCAGATATTTATAAAGGTGTCTAGATTGAGCTTGTCGCCCTCGGCTTCAATTAAAACACTGCCGTTGGGCTGATTTTTTACATAGC
>CAYQXT010000165.1:0-8238 GCA_964421365.1 uncultured Bacteroidaceae bacterium | reverse complement strand
GGCTAATTTGGAGCAATGCCGTAAATTACATCAAAAAGGGTGTAAAATAATTCGTTTTGCTACATCAAAATCCAAAGATATTAAGGCAATTGCCTATTTAAAGCAAGAATTATTAAAAGAATTTACGGATATAGTCTTTGTTGCCGATACGCATTTTAGTCCGATAGTAGCCGAACTGGCCGTAGATGTTTTTGATAAAATACGCATTAATCCGGGTAATTTTGTGGATAGAAATAGTGGAAATAAGCCCTATACACCAAAAGATTTTACCACAGAAAGGTGTAAGATTGAAAATCAGTTGGTGCCTTTTTTGCAAAAATGCAAACGGACTCATACTGCCATCCGAATCGGGACAAATCATGGTTCGCTATCGGAGCGTATGATGCAAAAATATGGCGACACTCCTCGGGGTATGGTGGCTTCTGTAGAAGAATTTCTGGATATTTGCGAAGCAAATGATTTTTTTAACATCATTATCTCCCTCAAAGCTTCTTCGGCTGTCAAGATGATTGAAGCCAACAGACTAATGATGAGGAATATGCAGAATAGAGTTTATTGCTATCCGCTGCATATCGGCGTTACAGAAGCCGGAAATGGTGATATCGGACGCATAAAATCGGCTCTTGGAATTGGCAGCTTACTTTTGCAGGGCATTGGCGACACGATTCGGGTTTCGCTTACCGAAGCTCCCGAAAAGGAAATAGCACCGGCAAAAAAAATCTTGAGATATAGCCTCAATAAAGGCAAAAGACATAAATTGAATCTCAACATTCCCAATTATGCGCCTGTTTTCCCCGTTTCGTTTCCCCTTGTGCTTGCTGAGGCAGATGATACACTAAATCTTGGCGCAGATATTATTTTACAGGCTGATTTTCTACAAATTAATAATCAGAAAATAGATGAAAATTTATTCGACAAAAAAATTTACAAAATAGGCCAAATACCGGGAAATAATAATTTGTGGAAATTAGTAAGAACAACTCATAAAGAAATAAAAACCAATGAACTTCATATCTTAAAACAGTGTAAAAAAATAATTCTTTTAGTAGAAACTGATTCGGATAACTTTTATTTTGAAACCCTTGCTTTAATACGGAAGTTGAATAAATCAGAGTTTGCTCCTCCCCTATTTTTCATATTTTCGGGCAGGCAAAAAAATCAGGAAGATTTTATGATTCAAATGAGCGTACAAATGGGTGCTCTTTTTGCTAATCATATAGGAAATGGTATTTATTTACAGCATACAAATTTTAGTTCAGCTGAGCGTTCAAAATGGGCTTTTATGCTTTTGCAAGCAACCGGTTTACGACAAACAATGCCCGAAATAATTGCCTGCCCCTCTTGCGGACGTACCGGTTTTGATATAGAGCAGAGAGTTAATGAGCTAAAAATACGATTACCAGAGATTAAAAATGTTAAAATAGCCGTTATGGGGTGTGTTATAAATGGATTAGGCGAAATGGCTGATGCCGATTATGCTTTTGTGGGCGCAGGCAAAGATCGAATTCATTTATATTACCATAAAAAACTTATTTACAGAAATATAAATAGCAAAGAGGCTATAAATAAGCTTATGAAGCTTCTAAAGCAAAATGGTCATCTGAAATTGGATATAATTCTCCCCAAAAACTAGACAACGAACTTAGTTGAAATTGTGTTTCTATCCGCTGCACAAGCAATTATTAATCTTGTTAAATCTCCGTATTTCATATATTTTCCTGTTTTCGCCACCTTGTTGTGAAAAGCTCTATATCCCTTTATTTATCGGGAGTGATTTTGAAAAATGGGTGTTGCAAGCTATATTTGCCATGTGTTTTTAAGAAAATTGATGAAGAATTATTCAGACATCTCGTAATATCACGCTTGGCTTTTCTTCTAAGTAAATTAAAGACAGTTGATTACTTGTATTGTTATCAGGGAGTTAGTTTGTCGGTAAGTAGTGTTTATCGTTTTTGAAGCAAGCGATGAAGACGATTTGCGAAAAACAGGCTTTTCAAAAGGTGGAAAACACAGTAATCCGCAAATATTTCTCGGTTTATTGCAGGATAGAAGCCCATACTTGTATTTCATTCACTGCTATATAAAGAACTTGAACGAGTTTTATATAAAGAAAAATCAAATTTATCATTAGAAAAAGCCAAAAAACTCATGCATAATATGTATGAAATTACTTATACGTTACCAGAATCAAAACATACTAAATCAAAATTACTAAAAATGGATGACGAACAAGCTGAACTTTTTCAAATTGTTTCTAAAAATTTTTAGGGTGTTGCAAATATCAAAACAGGAAAGAGTTTGTCAAGCGTTATGGATTGACCATAAAAGCACTGATACAAAAAATATTAAGTTATTTATTGATGCCTGATATTTTCGATATAGAATTAATCGAAGAGCTACTCACAAAAAAACAGCAATTAAGATATTAGTCGGTATCAGAGATGTCCCACTCTGAAATTTGGAAAAAAACAAGCGAAAAAAATAATACGCCTATGTAAAACACTAAATAAGTGATAGTTATCTGTCGACAAATACCGGTAGACAAGGATATTTATGCTTTTACTTTATCTAATGAATTTTATAGAACCTAAATTCAAGAAGTAAAAAAAAAACTTTTTGTGAAATTGTTCTTTTATTTTAATTTCGCCCCGAAAATTTAAATATTTATTAACCTTTTAATCAAAAAAATTATGAAAAAATTTAATTTCAAGCGGCCATCTATCTATCTATCTGATAGCTGTAGCAACTTTTAGTTCTTGTACGAAGGAAGACGAAAATATTTCGTTAGTATCTTCTGCTAAACAGACTCAAACAAAGAGTTTAACACCGGAAGAGAAAATCATAAAACTGAAATTTAAAGAAACTGCCAATTTATTAACCTCTGTCTTGAACAAAAATCTATCGTAAAAGAACTACAGCAAATAGCAATCAGCAATGTCTTTGCAGATGAAAATATCCCATTCATTTATTTATTTAATCCTGCTAAATTTGAAACAAAGTTTAAGAAACGAGGATTAATTTTGACCTCAAAATTTGCCACTGCATTCAGAAATGCCGAACGACTGTCTAAAAAAAAATCTGATGATATGAATTTAGAGCAATATTTAATAGACAACAAATGTGAGCTCTATTTTCCTTATTCGCAAGAATGGTCAAAAAGAAGTTTAGATAAAATTGTGATTGCACCTCACCCTATTGATAATGCAGATAAAGGCGAAGGAACAATTATTTCTTTGGATAACAAAAAAATGGCTGCTAAGGTGCTCGTTGATGATGAATACGCTTATAACAATAATGTGGTTATAATTAAACCTATTGATGTTGATCTTATTGCAGATGACAGAAATGGCGGTAGTGGTGGAAATACCACCTCTGTCGACACTTACAAGCCTAAAACATTTGATGAATTTAATAATGAGAATTACGGTTACAGGGTGAAAATACAATACGTACGGAGTGAGAAATTTTTAGAAGGACTATTTGATGGTGGGGCAGAAATTTATTTTGCAATGCCTAATGCTTATACAGCAACTGACACAGTATTGTTTAATTTATTAAAACCTCATGTTACTTTAAGTACAACGACTTAATGATTACTTTAGATGTTACAGCATACAAATTATATAAGCCGGAAATATAGATTAAAAAAAGGAGTTTTTATACTCCTTTTTTCCTTATCTTTTTCTAATTTATCCGCCCAAAAAATCGAGACAGCTATTTCCTTTGGAGCGCAAATGGCAAATTCAAAAGCTATTGACTATTTATTTACTATTGATTATTATGCCAAGAGCGATTATTCAATACGATATGCAGAAGAACATTATGCAAAAGTGGAAAGCTTATTTGGAGGACAAATTTTCAATGCAAATTCGATTGATAATTATTCAATAATTTTTTGTATAGAGCCACTATCTTCTACAAAGCATTCCATTTTATTCGGCTTAGGCGGTGGACTAACGACTACTAAAAATGCTATCTATAAATACATAGACCCTTTATACGGCGAATCTGTGTGGCAACCAATACATACAAAAGCAATTTCAATGAATTTTTTCACTGAATATCATTATTTTGTTAAGCAAAAAATATATTTTTTGTTTAATATGGGAGGTGCAAAATTTTTTAGCTCAAATTTTGGTTTATTTCATTTTAATTTTGGTTTAGGATTTAAAATTTATGAAAACAAAAAGTAAAACAATACTCCTGATACTCTTTTTAGAATTTTCTTTAAATATCGAAGCCCAGAATAACTATTTCTCATTGAATTATGAAAAAGGTATTCAGAGATATAAACAGTTTAGTTCAAACAGTTTATCCAGTAGTTATGGTATTACTTATTTTTTTTCTGATAAAAACAGTGTCTCCTTTTTTGTTGAAATGATGAATTATGCGAAAAAAGAAAAATTACATAATTTGGATATTGTAACTGCACAGTATTTTCAAAATTACACCCTCGCCAAATCATTTTATTTTGCTAAATTCTTAAAACGATTTCAACCATTTACTAAAATAGGTGTAGGACTCTTGCGACAACAACAATTAAAAATTATTCAATTTTCAGCAGTAAATAATTATGCCACAAGAAATCTTTTTTTCCCGAATGCTTCGATAAATTTGGGCATAGCTGTACCTATACTTAAATTTATTCAAATGAAATTTAAGTATAGATATACTTATTCTTTCTACGAAAGTAGTCCTGATTTTCAATCGATTAACATTGAATTTGAATTTAAATTATTTCGAAATTTTAATGACCTAAAATATGAAAAATAAAAAAAAAAGCATTAGCCGTATAAAATATAGGGTAAGAATCATTCTATTATTACTCTTACAGAGTAATTTTATTTTTGCACAAAAAGATTCAACCACACTTAATTCTTTTTCGGCAGGAATTGGTTATTTGTTGAATGCAAACAGTTTTAAAAGTCAATATTATGATAAAAACATATCAGGAATTGGAATTTGGATTTCCTATGCAAGAGAGACATCAAAGAAATATTTATTAGAAGGATATATTGAGTATGGTAACACTTATCAAAACAACTATCTACATAATAAAATTGGTAACGATATAGGAACATACATAGATTATGCACATTATTACTTCCAGTTTGGATTGGGCAGAAAATTTAATTTAGTACAGAACAAGTTTTTTTTAAAATTAAGCACCGGTTTTAGCTATGTTGGGAATAGAGAGGGTTTTGTTTCGCTTACCGGTTCTCAGACGATTATTGATAAAAAAAAATTTTATAATCAAGCAAGGTATATTTTAAACAGATATGATGAAATAGGGGGTTATTTCGGCACAGATTTTTTGATGAAATTAGCATCTCATAAATATTGTGGGCTGAGAATAGAAGCTGTTTCAGGAATGTACACCGGTCTTTATTCTATTTTAATTTCGCCCTATTTATCATTAGATTTTTAGAAAACAGGTCATTACAAAATAAATTCACACTAATGCAAAAAAAAATTTTTATTACCATAGCACTACTTGCCTTTTTTTATACAATTCTTAAGGCACAAAAAGTAAGTATTATCGCAGGATTAGGCTATAACTATGATAATCTATATACTAATCATACAGAAGTAGTTCACCCAAACCAAGCAAATACCCCAATGATTTGGCGAACGAAAAAAAATGTACAGGGAAATAATTTAATGGTACAATTTAACTATAATGTAAATAAAAAAAGTAGCATAGTTCTAAAAGCGGTTTCAGGAAAATCGTTTGAAAAGCTCAATGACTCAATAAATGTTGTTACCGGAGGGTATGGCATTTTCAGTAAACCTATCCAACGTTCTTTTTCGTTGGTTACACTCGGAATAGCTTACTCATTTTTTATTTTAGATAATTTTCAGGTTCAATATCAGTTAGGTGCAGGATTGCTTACTCGGTACGATCAAGAAATTTATTTTGATAACTTTTTTTTATCCCGTTCTGCTTTAGATTACTCTGATTTACGTCAAAATACACAAATTAATAATTACCTTATTGCAGAAAATATACTCTCATTTTATTATGTACAAACAAAAAAAATTTCGTGGGGACTAAGGATTAGTGGAATTTTTAGTAAACGCTATTTCGAAAAATTAATCATATCGCCGATCATTAAAATCAGTATCTAATGTAAATTTGAAACACCATTTATTGCCATGAAATTTTTATATTTATTGTTTTGATTTACAAATATATAAAATTTGTAATTTACACACTTTTTAGGGATAGTATCGTTTTTTTGTGTGTTTTTGCGAAGCATAGGCGAGCAAAACACAAAAAAATGACATTAAACCCAATGATATAAGCATTTAATTTTGCAGAATAAACGGTTCTTTTCCTGCAAAAATAATGGCAAGTTTAATGATGTTCTTAGGTTTTATTTTATTATCTATAAGCTCTTTATAGTATTTGTTTCGGTCTATTTGATTTAAGGCTATTTTTATTGCCTTGTTAATTCTTATTTTAAACTTATATTCTTGTTCTGTCTTTTTCTGTTTTTCAATCGTTTTAAGTTCAATTACAATTCCATTTTTTGTTTTATCGTGTGGAATTAATAAAATATCATATCGCCCTTCACCTCCTTCTCTATTTGATTTTATGATAAAATCATCGGCAAGAATTGTTAAAAGTCCAAGCGTGTAAACATGATAAATTTGTTCGGGTGTGATTTCTTTTTCATCTGTTTCTTTATCTTTCTTTTCGGCTGTGTCAAAATAACTTAAAGTATCTCCAATAATTTGTTTAAAACCTTTTTCAAATTGAGTTATTCTGTTGTTTATTAAATCTTCGGCTGTTTCAATCAGTAAATCTCTTGTTATTTTTACTTCTTGATTTAGCCAAGTGGCTATAATATCTGTAAAGACAATTTTTATTTCATTATTTGGTATTTTTAATTTATAGTTTCCATATTTACTTTTTTCTACCTGTGTTAAATAGCCGTTATCTGTTAATAATGTCCAAATTAATTCGTTATCTGTTTCAAAATCACCAAATACAAAATTATCCTTGAGTTCCTTGTCTATTGTTTTTCCTTCTATTAAATCTTGTATATTATCCTTTACGCCAATTTCAATAATTCTGCTTTTGATTAAAGAATAATCGCCTGAATTTACCCAGTAGGGTTTAAAACCTTCTTTTTCTCCTGAAATATAATTTACAATAGACCATGGATTGTAGATATGTTCTGTATTTCCAAATTTATAGCCGTTATACCATTTTTGAATTTCGGCTTTCCTGTCGCTTAAATTAAAATGATTTAAAAATTCAATTGTCTCTTGCTCTGTAAAACCAAATTTATCGTCAAAATACGGTGAAGTTATTCCATAAACTCTAAAATTATTCCATTCTGAAAAGATGCTTTCTCTACCCACACGCATTACACCTGTAAGAAGTCCTTTTTTTAGGCTATTGTTGCCTTTGTAAGCATCGCCCAAGAATCCTTGCATAAAACTAACTACATTTTCGTAATAAGTTTTATTTGCTTTAATAAGCGATTTAATAGGAGGGTCGGTATTATTAAACGCATTTATTATGGGTGCATCGTATTCATCTACCAAAATTATTACTTCTTGTTCAAAATGTTTTTCTAGGTAATTGCTTAAACTTGCCAAACTTCCTTTTAATTTTGCTTCGTTTGCCGTTTCTAAAATAATATTTTCAAAAATGAGTTTTTCATCTTTTTCTAATTTATCAGACTTTAATAAAAAACGATGTTCTTTGTATAATTTAGCTGCTAAACTTTTGAATTTATCCAAACATTTTTCCCAATTGGTTTCTTTTATACCTTTCAATGATATATTTATTACCGGATATTTATTTTGATGTGCTGCACAAAATTCTTTTTTTTCTGAAATTTTAAATTCGCTGAATAGCTTTGCACTCTCTTTTTTCTGAATATCAAAAAAATGCTCAATCATGGATAAATTTAGCGTTTTGCCAAATCGCTTGGGCCGTGGCATTAACGACACATAAGCACTTTCTTGCATCCAATCGTAAATAAGCATGGTTTTATCTACGAAATAGTTGTTGTTAGCTACTATTTTTTTAAAATTTGAGATGCCTATTTCTAATCGTTTGTGGGTCATTGTTCTCTGTTTTGTTTGTCATTACGAAAATGAATTATACAATTTTTTTTTGAATTAGAAAAATATTAGTGAAAATCAACATCTGAATATTTCTTTTTTTTAATTTTGCAGAATAAACGGTTCTTTTCCTGCAAAAATAATGGCAAGTTTAAT
>CAYQXT010000164.1:0-8242 GCA_964421365.1 uncultured Bacteroidaceae bacterium | reverse complement strand
CCGTCACATAGCCTTAATGCCTTACGTTACAGACCTTTTCAAATAATTGGTCGCTTGTTTAATTTTATAAATAAAAAATTATGGAAATTATATTAAAGCAAGATATCGCAGGTTTAGGCAGCAAGAACGATATTGTGGAAGTTAAAAATGGTTACGCTCGCAACTATCTAATTCCTAAAAAATATGCAACTACTGCGACTGTATCGGCCAAAAAAGTTTTAGCCGAAACCATCAAGCAAAGAGCTCATAAAGAAGCGAAAATTAAAAATGAAGCCCTTGAATTAGCTAAAAAACTAGAAGGAGTAAAATTAGAAATCGGTGCTAAAACCAGTTCTACCGGCAAAATATTTGGTTCGGTTACCACTATTCAAATTACTGAAGCTTTAGCTAAAAAAGGATTTATAATTGAACGTAAACGTATCTCTGTAAAAAGCGAACATATCAAAGAAGTGGGTACTTTCAATGCCAAAGTAAAACTTCACCGCGAAGTTACTGTCGAAGTTCCTTTTGAAGTGGTTGCAGAATAAACAGAAAAAAAGTTAAAAATTTCTTTCTATACCATAAAAAAAGCCGGAATAAAATTCCGGCTTTTTTTTATGGTATTTATTTTTCCAGAGTTATCATTCCGATTCCTTTTTCGGTCATCTCTCCTACAAAAGTAGCCGCCTCAACTCCTTCGACCTTACACTCAGCCAGAAACTCATCTTTATATTCCATAGGCACACTTACCAATAAACCACCCGAAGTTTGAGCATCATTTACAATATATTTTTCTAATTGCGAGAATTCGCCCTTGTAGATCATTTTATTCGAGGTAAAATAGGTATTATGCTTCGTCCCTCCGGCAATTAAATCATCCAAAGGTAAATCGAATAAGCCCTCAATAAAGGGTAACTTTTCAAAATAAATAGTAGCATCAATTTTACTTCCTCGTGTCATCTCGCTTAAATGCCCAAACAGACCAAAGCCGGTAACATCAGTACACGAACTAACCGGAAATTTGGCTACTACTTCGGCGGCCTTTTTATTTAATTCAGCCATTTGTCTAATAGTACGCATTTTAATGTCCTCGCCCACTAACTCCTTTTTTATACCTGAAGTTACGATTCCTGTACCCAGGCGCTTAGTTAAAATAATGGCATCACCAGCCTTGGCATGGGCATTATCCATAATCTTATCAGGATTGATAATACCGGTAACTGTCATTCCGAATTTTGGTTCATCATCCTTTACGGTATGGCCGCCAAGTATATCTATCCCGGCTTCTTTAGCTTTATCGCTTGCGCCTTTTAATATCTGCTTCAAAACATCCTGAGAGAGTGTTTTTTCGGGAAAAGCAACCACATTCAGAGCGAATAAGGGCTTTGCTCCCATAGCATAGATATCGCTGATAGCATTGGCGGCGGCAATTTGACCAAACCAATAGGGGTCATTTACTATCGGGGCAAAAAAATCTACGGTCTGAACAATGGCCTTATCCTCGCTAATCTTATAAACTGCAGCATCATCGGAGGTCTTATTTCCTATTAAAACATCAGGATTTATAGAGATGGGCATATCTGCCAGAACCTCTTCTAAATAATCGGCTTGCATTTTGGAAGCACAGCCCAAACCACTGGAAAATTGGGTAAGTTTTACTGATTTTATCATCTTATCTATATATTTTGATATTTAAGGGCGCAAAGATAATAATAATTACAAATTACTAATGAATAATTACTAATTCCATTTACGCACAAACACTAAATTAGTATGCCTCCATAATGTCGTAGATATTATGTTGTGATACAATTGTGAGGTGAATGTTATAAATAGTTATATGTAGTTATAAAATTTTGATAATAAGGTGAAAAATTATAACTCAAGGTAAAATCAGCGGTTTTACTCAATATAAATTATTCGTGCTCATTCGTGTAATTCGTGGATAAAAAACATTTATTGAACTTTATGGAAGGACATTAATTAACCATTAATTGCTAAATTTTTAATCCGATAACCAATACATCATCCATTTGAACGTTTTTTCCTTTCCAGCGCGAAAACCCCGATAAAAAATATTCTTTCTGCTCTTTTCCAGTATATTTTGCCTCAGAAATGAGGCGAGTTCTAAAAGGCTGACTCTTCATTCTCATCTGCGATGATTCGCCTATTTGATCATGATAACCATCAGAATATAGATATATCCAGTCATTTTTGTCTAATTGTAGTTTTTTTGAAGTGAAAGGAATTTCCTTGGGATAATTACCGATAGGCTGCCGTTCTCCCCTCAACAATATCACACTACCATTGGCTTTCACTATGAAAGCCGGATTATTAGCACCGGAAAATTCAATTGTCCTTGATTTTTTATCGTAAATAATCAGAGCCAAATCCATACCATTTTTCTGCTCACCTGTTTTATCATGCCGGTTGAATACATTTTTCACTCTATCCCGCAAAGTTTCTAATATGATATTTGCTTTCAATTCAGCCTCAAAAGTAATTATTTCGTTCAGAAAGGCTATGCCCAACATACTCATAAATCCGCCAGGTACGCCGTGGCCAGTACAATCAGCTGCAATAATAACAGTTTTATGGTCAAAATCGCGAATCCAGTAAAAATCGCCACTAACTATGTCTTTGGGCATAAAAAGAACGAAATAATCTGCAAATACGGTATCTAAAATATTAGTAGCCGGTAAAAGAGCTGATTGTATGGTTTGTGCGTAATTTATACTTTCCAAAATTTGCCGGTTTCGTTTTTTTATCTGAATATTTGCTGTGTCAAGATTGGTGTTTTTATCTAAAATTAAGGCATTCGCCTCTTTCAAATTTTCAGCAATAACAACTAATTCTTCTTTTTGTTGATTTATTTCCTCCGTTCTTTCGGCCACCGTATTTTCCAACTTAATTTTGTCTCGTTTTAGCTTATAGGTATAAATCTTCACTATAAACCAAATAAGAAGAACTAAAAAAACCAAATATCCGAGATACATCCATTTTGACTGATACCAAGCAGCTTTAATGCTAAATTTAAGATAGCTTATTTTGCCTTTCTTCTGATAAATATTTTTAGCTTCTACTAAAAAATTATAGTTTCCTGGCGAAAGATTGGTATATTCTTTATATTTAAGTCCACTCCAAACAGACCACTTTTTATCATAACCATCCAGTTTATAGCGATACTTGATTTTAGCATTATCCTCAAAAAAGAGTGCCCCAAAAGAAAATTTTACAGATGTAGGTTTCTCGGGTACTACATATTTATTTTTAATTTTTCCGGGCGCAACATAAAAAGTGGAATCATTGGCTAAAAATCTGGTAATAACTGTTTTAAAACGATAATCAGACTTATTTCGGATTGCTTTATAAAAAAACAAGCCCTCTGAGGTATTCAGAATGGTGTACCCCTTAGAAAAAGTATAATTTTCGATGTATAAATCTTTAAATTTAAAAAAATTAGTGTCATTTTTAAGATATTTTCCATTTTTTTGGGGCTCAAGGAAACCATGAAAATAAGCTTTACCTGCATAAGACTGATACCAAATACTCCCTGATGAATCCTGCGAAAATAAATCAGTTTCTTTATTCCCCAATAAAAGTTGAAATTTTCGGAAAGGGATAATACTATCTAAATTGTAATCATAACGGAAAATTCCTTTCATAGTAGCAAAAACAGTTCTTTCCGTTCCAAAATCATTAATTTTAAAGACATAATTATTCTCATTTTCGGGCAAACCTTTATTCTTATCATAAAAGTGCTTTTCAATTATACTATCGATAGTATAATCAATCTTTACTTTATAAATGCCTGCACCTGCATCAGCAATCCATATATTGTCTAAAGAATCTACTTCTGTAAACCGAACAGACCCATCAAAACCTTTAATCTTAGATTTAAAATTCCAGACTATATCTCCTCGCTCGTATATCACCATTCCTCGAGTATAGGTACCCAAAAGCATTTTTGCATTTCCCAGTGGTTTAACAATTTTCCAGATATTACTGCCTTGGCTGGAATTAATTATTTTATCACTATGAATTTCAATCAAATCACTCCTATAAGAGCCGTATAGTTTGCTATCAAATATTTGTAAGTTCCATAATTGGTTTATATACTCCTTTGAATGAATATAGCGATTATGAACTATTCGACTCAAGCCATTAGAACCACCAATAAAAAGAGTTTTATCCCAAAATAAAGAAGTGTAGGCTACTCCTTTAAAACCAATATTTTTATCAATCGCTGTAAAATTTGAGTTCAAAAGGATATAGGAAATGCCATTACCCGTTGCAGCCCATAAATTGTGCATTTCATCTTCGTATAATTGCAGTACCATATTATCACTCAGACCTGAGTTTATGTTTAGCTCCGTTTTTATATGAAAAAGGGAATCGGTAAGTATCACTCCATTCTGAAGTGTGGCAAAAGCAAAATCTTTATTGTGCAATTGAATTGCTTTGAAAACAAGATTTTTACTAAATTTAACAGATAGACTATCGGGAAGTTTCAGCCTGATTGTTTCTCCCGTTTGGGGCGAATAATCAAGAATACCATCTTTTCTGGTAATAAAATAGATTTTATCCTCATGTGGAAACATAGCAAGAATTTGTCTAACAGCGAAATAATCGCTATTTAAAGCTTTTATGAACTTATTGCCATCAAAATAGAATAATCCTAATTTGTGGATTCTTTCGTAGAAAGTAGAATGAACAAAAAAACTACGATGTATTTTCTTTACAGTAGAAAATACTGTAAAACTATCTTGCCAGGCTTGTTTAATCATTACCCGATTAGAAGTTTGTAGAAAAATTATCGAATCTTTATAAAAAATATTCCAAACATCTTTGTAACTTCTTTCTTTATATGGAATTAGCGAATTAAAAGACTCATACTTAATCGCCCCTGCTTTATCGTGGGTAAGATAACCTGCTTCGCCCTGGCCGCCGACAAAAATTTTTCCGTTATTGTCTTTATAGAAGCACCTTACTACCTGTTCATTGGGTAAGTTAAAAATTTCCCATTCAGAACCATTAAAAAAAAGTAAACCACTACTATTGGCCACATATAAAAAACCATTCTCATCGGTTGTCATATCCCAATTTTGAGAAGCTGCATCAGGAGTAGGATTAATATACTTTTGAATAAGCGGATACGGAATCTGCGAAAAAGCATTGGTGAAGGGAAAAAATAGTAGGAACAGGATAAATCTTCTATAAAACACCATTTCACATCAATTTAAAAACTAAGATAAATAAAATAAAAATAAAAAGCTCTGGATTATGAGATTTTTAACGTAAAGGCAATTTTTATGCCGCTAAGCTAAAAAAAAAACGTAAATTTGCAGGGTCAATATTGTAATTTTTACGTTCAAAAAAGAGAAAATGGATTTGAATAAATTAACGGCCATTTCGCCCATAGATGGAAGATACAGAGCCAAAACAGAAAAATTATCCTCCTATTTTTCCGAATTCGGATTAATCCATTATCGGGTTCTGGTCGAAATAGAATATTTTATTGCTTTGGTTAATCTGCCTTTACCCCAATTAGCTGGCTTCAACAAGAAGCTGTTTTCTAAATTACGTCTGATTTATTCTAATTTCTGCAAAGAAAACGCCTTAGAAATCAAAGAAATAGAAAAAACGACCAACCACGATGTAAAAGCCGTGGAATATTTCATAAAAAGACAATTTGATAACTTAAAACTAAATGATTACAAAGAATTTATTCACTTTGGTTTAACCTCTCAGGATATAAATAATACCGCCATTCCTTACTCCATAAATGAAGCACTGCAAAATGTATTTCTACCGGAATTAGAGGCTACAATACGGCAGCTATATATTTTAGCCCAAGAAAACGAAAAGCTTCCTATGTTGGCTCGTACCCATGGTCAACCCGCCTCTCCCACTCGCTTAGGGAAAGAAATGAGTGTATTCATCGAGCGTCTGCAAAAACAACTCGGAATGCTTCAACTTATCCCTATTTCGGCCAAATTCGGTGGGGCTACCGGAAACCTAAATGCACATATAGTAGCTTATCCAGAGATTAACTGGATAGAATTTGCTAATTCTTTCGTAAATCATGTTTTAGGCTTAGAGCGATCCCAAACAACCACACAAATAGAACATTACGATAATTTAGCGGCATTAAGCGATGCGCTCAAACGTATTAATACCATTTTAATTGATTTTAGCCGGGATATTTGGCAATATATTTCTATGGGTTATTTCAAGCAAAAAATTACAGCTGGCGAAGTAGGTTCATCCGCTATGCCTCACAAAGTGAACCCCATAGATTTTGAAAATGCAGAAGGAAATCTGGGAATAGCAAACGCCATTTATGAGCATCTTTCGGCAAAACTGCCTATTTCGCGTTTACAAAGAGACTTAACCGATTCTACTGTTTTACGGAACATTGGTGTACCCATAGCTCACAGCATGATAGCGCTTAAATCTTTGCAAAAAGGAATCGGAAAACTAATTGTTAATAAAGACAAAATAAATCAAGATTTAGAGGACAATTGGACGGTGGTGGCAGAAGCTATTCAAACCATTTTGCGACGCGAAAATTATCCGAATCCATACGAAAAGCTGAAAGAATTAACCCGTACCAATACTGAAATTAACCAAGATAGTATTCATCGTTTTATCAACTCTTTAAAAGTAAACGAAGAAATAAAAAAAGAATTACACAAAATTACACCCTTTAATTACACCGGAACCTAAAATAAATTACAAAAGAATAACAGAAATGAAAGGAATTAATAAATTACTGGTATATGTTCTACCTTACTGGAAAAATGCAGTCCTCAATTTTATATTTAATTTACTCGCTATTGCTTTTTCCATTTTCTCGGTTACAATGGCTATTCCATTTTTAGGAATTTTATTTAATAATCAGCCAGTTGTTACAACTAAATTAGCTTGGGATTTTTCTTATGCCACTTTTGAGCACAATTTCAACTTTTTTCTGAGTCAGATTATTGTACAAAACGATAAAGCAATAGCACTGCTGATAATCAGCCTGATTGTTGTTGCCGTTACCTTTTTCAAAACACTGTTTACCTATTTGGGTACTTTTGTAACCACAAGTCTAATTTTTAAGGTAGTTCGCGACATTCGCAATAAGTTATATGACAAAATACTCAGACTACCCCTCTCCTATTTCTCAGAAGAGAAAAAAGGAGATATTATCTCTCGTATGACCAATGATGTAACCGAAGTAGAAGGATCGGTAGTGCGTTCTCTCAACGCTTTTATCAAAGACCCACTGAGTATAATTTTCTATCTCGGCACCCTCCTATTCATGAGCCCTCGTTTAACCATTTTCGTAATTGTCCTTTTAGGATTTACAGGATTGATTATTGGAAAAATAGCTTCTAAATTAAGAGAAAATTCTGCCGAAGCCCAATTTCGCCTCGGTTTATTACTCTCGCATATAGAAGAAACGCTCGGTGGTTTACGAATTATTAAGGCTTTTAATGCCGAAAAAAGAACTTTTAAAGTTTTTGGTATCGAAAATAACCTTTTTACTCGTATAATGATTAAAATGTGGCGAAGAAGAGACCTTGCTGGGCCTTTAAGTGAATTTCTCGGGACCATAGTCATTGTAGCCATTATGTGGTATGGCGGTTCGCTTATTTTAGAAAGCAAAAGTGCTCTGAGTTCGCAATCTTTTATGGGCTATCTGATGCTTTTTTATATGATAATTAATCCCACAAAATCTTTTACATCTGCATTTTATAATATTCAAAAAGGAATGGCCTCTATTGATAGAATCAACAAAATTCTCGATGCCAAAGAACTCATTTCCGAAAAAGAAAATGCCGAGCCGATCAAAGAATTTAAAAATAAAATTGAATACCGGAATTTGAGCTTTTCTTATGATGAAATCACTGTTTTACAGAATATAAACCTCAATATCGAAAAAGGAAAAACCATAGCCATTGTAGGCCAGTCTGGTAGTGGAAAATCAACTTTAGTCGATTTATTACCTCGCTTTTACGACTATGAAAAAGGAGAAATACTGATTGATGATAAACCAATGAAAAACCTAAAACTCAAAGAGTTAAGAGACTTATTCGGAATTGTAAATCAGGAAAGTATTTTATTTAATGACACCATATACAACAACATTGCCTTTGGATTCGAAAATGTAAGCAAAGAAGCCGTAATTGAGGCCGCAAAAATAGCCAATGCTCATGATTTTATAATTAAAATATATTCCAAACCCCGTAATTACAAGTGGTTTGAGTCTATG
>CAYQXT010000163.1:0-8243 GCA_964421365.1 uncultured Bacteroidaceae bacterium | reverse complement strand
GGTACATACGAAATTGTGATGGAAGACCCTAACCGTAATCCGGGGGTTGTAAATATACAAGGTTCTGTAAATGTGGTTTTTACGATAAAGACAACTTTACAAATTAATCCGGCTCTCGGCTATAATAATACACCTATTTTGTTAAATCCCCCCATAGATGTAGCTGCCAAAGGAAGGCTTTTTATTCATAATCCGGGGGCTTACGACCCTGATGGGGATAGTTTGTCTTACAAGTTAACAACTTGCTTGGGTCAGAATGGAGATCCGATACTGGATTATCAGTTTCCGGCTTCGAGTCACCGCCCTATTTTTGTAGATTCTATTACCGGCGATTTAATATGGGATGCCCCCGAACAATTGGGAAATTTCAATGTGGCCATAGAAATTGATGAATGGCGAAAGGGGGTTAAAATTGGCCGTATTATTCGTGATATGCAAATAACAGTCAAAGAGAGCGATAATTATCCGCCTGAATTTTCCAAATTAGATACTATTTGTGTGGTGGCAGGCGACACAGCCAGTTTTCAAGTAGCTGCGGTCGATTCTTCTTACGATTGGGTAAACATCATGGCTTCGGGAGGGCCTTTTATTGTGGATAGCAGTAAGGCAGATTTTGATTCTGTTCCGGGCTACGGTTACGCTTCCGGTACTTTTACTTGGGCAACCAATTGCACGCATGTGCGTTTACGCCCCTATCAAGTGACCCTAAAAGCTTATGATACCATTCCACAGGAAGAAGTGCCATTGGTTAATTTCACCAGCGCATTTATTAAAGTTATAGCTCCACCGGTGGAGAATTTGCAGGCCGAAGCTACCAACAAAACCATTAAACTCAAATGGAATAAATCGGAATGTAGCAAAGCTTTGGGTTATGCCATATATCGGCGCGAAGGCGGAACTGGGTTTGTCCCAGACTATTGCCAGACTGGTATTTCGTCTAATTATGGCTATGAATTAATAAACGAAACAAAAAGTTTGGAGGATACTGTTTTTATTGATAATGGTGATGGAAATGGTTTATATCAAGGCCATTATTATTGCTACCGTGTACTGACTTATTATGAAGACGGCGCTTTTAGTAAAGCTTCGGAAGAAGTTTGCGCCTCGCCGGTAAATGGCATTCCGGTTTTTACGCAAATAACCGTTGATAAGACAGATACTAAAAATGGCCAAATTACAGTAAAGTGGGCTAAACCTACTGATTTTGATACTATTGCAGCGCCAGGCCCCTATAAATATTTAATTTATCGTTCCTACGGTATATGGGGCGCAAACCTGCAACTCGTTGATTCGACTGATGGAATTGATAATACTCTCTTTGTTGATAAAAATCAGAACACCAATGATAGTGCTTTTAGCTACTCGGTAGAATTTATTAATAATACAGCTGGAAATCGTTTTTTAATTGGAGCACCACAAGTGGCTTCGTCCTCTTATCTAAACCTTTATGGAGCGGATAATAGGGTTACTATCACTTACTCAAAAAATGTGCCTTGGATCGATACTGCTTTTGTTATTTACGCTTATGATCGTCAAAACCTACGATTTGATTCACTGACGACTACAAAAAAAGATACTTTTAAAATTCGTCATTTGGTTAATGGGCAGGAATATTGCTACCGCGTGAAAACACTTGGATCTTACAATGCTCCGATAACAAGCGATACAATTTATAATTTCACTCAATTGAATTGTGCTACCCCTATCGACACGGTGCCTCCTTGTCAGCCTCCATTGCAAGTTACTAGTTTGTGTGATAGCTTTCAGAATGTCTTAGTCTGGCAGCAGCCCCAGAATGTATGCGATGAAGAAGCTGTTGGCTATTCCATATTCTATTCCACAACCCTCGAAGGCGAAATGCAGGAAATTGCCAAAATAGATAATCCGCAGGACACAACATATATTCATTTTCCTGTCGAAAGTCTTGCCGGATGTTATGCTATTCAGGCTGTTGACTCTTTTGGTAATAAAAGTTCTATTGCAGTTCATACTTGTGTGGACAATTGTAATTCGGGTTATATTTTACCCAATGTTTTTACTCCTGATGGCGATGGAGTGAATGATATTTATAAACCTATTCAGAACGAGTTTGTTGTGAAGGTAAGTATGAAAATATATAATCGCTACGGCGTTTTGGTTTATCGTACAGATAATCCAGAAATTAACTGGGATGGGACAAACTCCATTACCGGAAAGAAAGTTACACCAGGCGTTTATTACTATCTTTGTGATGTGTACGAACCAAGACTTTCGGGTTTAGTTCCGAGAAGTATAACTGGTTTTATCCATGTTTTTTATGGAAAAAAATCACCAAAAACAAAGTAAATTTTGGTAAAAAAAAGAATCGTTTTATATATTTTATTTTTGATAAATTTATCGGCAGCAGCCCAAGTCGATAGGCTTTATTATAGAATAAATGCGTTTCATCTGAAAAATCAAAATGATAGTTTGACGGCAATTTTATTGAAAAATATAAGCGTATTTCCTGATAATGTATTTTTATTAAGCGAATTAGTTCGAAATAGTAAAAAGGCTTCACCAATTATTCTTGAATCTGCCAAAAAATGGGCAGAAGAAAGTAACGAAGCCAATTTTTATCTGGCCGAATTTTATGCACAACAGCAAAAGAGAGACTCTGCTTTTTATTTTTTAAATAAATATTTCTCAGATTCTCACGAAAAATCACAATCTCTTTGTGTCTCAGATAAAAAATTTGGTTACCTGAAAAAAGATAAACGCTGGCAGGAATTTATGCAGAAGGATTATGATTATGCATATCAAAAATTAGTTTTTGATGGCCGTTTTGAAGCTTCTATAAAAAAATACGATGAAGCCCTGAATCTTTATGATGATTTTTTGCAAAAATATAAGAATCCCAATGTTTATGCCGCCCGAGCGGATATTTTATTCCAGACCCGCGACTATAATTCAGCGCTGAATGATTACCTTAGAGCTTATAAAAAGCATAAGAATTCTTTTTATTTGAGAAAAATAATCTTGTGTAATACTGCTTTGAAGCGGCCTAAAAAGGTAATAGAAAATGCCACTATTTATCTTCGTAAAAACAAGTATGATTTAGAAGTTGTTGAATTGTTGGGTTTTGCCAATTTAAGTCAGAAAAAATATGTTTTATCCAGTAAATATTTGCTTCTTTATACCACTTATATAAAAGACGATAAAGCATTTTTCGCACTGGGAAAATGTTACGAGGAAGAGGCAAACTGGCTGGAGGCCTTAAAAAACTATTCAAATGCCATGAAATTAAAACCTTATGAAGCCAGCTACCGTTTGGCTCGTGCCAATATTTATTTTCAGACAGAAAATTATGCAGTGGCAGATAGAGACTACACTCAATATTTAGATCAGTCGCCCAATAATCCTGAAATTTACTATAAGCGTGGCCTTTGCCGGTATAATCTTAATTTTGTGCAAAAGGCTTGTTTCGATTGGAAAATAGCAGAAAAATCCGGTCTTCAGGCGGCAAAAATTGAGTACGAAAGGCACTGTACGGATCGGTGATACTTAAAGATAAATAGTTTGAAAAAAGCTTCTACCCTGTTTTTTTATCCGTTTCTATAATTCTGCTTGTGTGTGTTAAAAACTTTTATCATGGGTGTTTTATTCTTGATTTTTTATTTTAATAATTTCGGCGGCGATACTTACTGCAATCTCGTGCGGGGTACGGCTGTTAATTGGTAAACCTATCGGACTATGGATTTTTGATAATTCTTCGGGCGTAAAGCCTGCCTTTAGTAATTGCTTTAGTAGATTTTTTAATTTGGATTTTCCTGCCAAAAGTCCAATATATTTATATCTTTTTCGTAGCAGTTGCCTCAAAATGAGTTTGTCATCTTCTGAACTACTAGTCATTACAAGGATATAAGAAGATTCGCCTTCTTTTAAGAAGTTACATATTTCAGCATAATCTATTATTTGTTTTTTGTGCACATATTTATTTGAATCAAATGTGTTTAAGCCGACTCTGTTATCAAATATATGCACATAGAACTCTAAATTACGAAACAATTGAGAACAAGCCAGTCCAACATGGCCGGCACCGACAATATATAGCTTGTCTTTATATCCAATTTGCTCTTGATAAAGCCAATTTTCCGTATTTTCTATTTTTACTGCATATTTCTTTGGAATTTTGCCGTACTTAAATTTTAGTACATCCGGTGAAAGTTGTAAAATACCATTAACTTTTGATTTAAAGCATTCTATTACGTTTCTTATCGTTGAAATGTTTTTTGAATCTAAAGGATAAAAAACTACAATTTGCTCGCCGGAGCAGATTAGGCCGGAGCTATTTTTAGAATTAGAACGGTGTACTAATTGCCTGAAAATTACCTCCATTTTATTGGATTGTAACAATTTTTTTGCTTGCTCCACCAGATTAAATTCCATTTGTCCACCGCCAATAGAGCCGCTAAGAAAACCATCTGAGGCTACCAGCATTTTAAATCCTTGCCTTCCGGGCGAACTGGCAGTGTTTTTTATGACGCTTAACAGATAAATATTTATACCGGTCTCTAATTTAGATAAAATAATTTTCCAAAAATCCATAGTAACTAATTAAAAATAAGTTCACTTAAAGCGTAGTAAATAGCCATTAATGCTGAAAAAATGGCACTGGACAGAAATCGCCATTTTAAGGATATTTTATTTTGAATAATATAATTGGCTGTAAAAGAAATGGGGATATTAGCCAAAAAAGACCAAAAAGCAATTTGTATTAGATGTAGTTTTAGTTCTTCAAAATTTCCTGAGAATAATTTGATGAAAAATAAATGTCGGGCAATCCATAAGGGGTTAAAATAGAGCAAGGCAAGCAAGGTTTTGCCAATGGTTAGTTTTATTCCGTTAAGAGATTGTGTTTTACGTACTATCCAGCTAAAATAATTGGGTATCTCTATGGCATAAAAAGTAGCACCTAAAATTATCATTCCAACAAAGCGGCTCCATTGAAATTGGTGCAAAAGCAAGGCCGCAACGGTATCACCACTACTATAAATTAATGCACCACGTATTATATTTGCCTTTGTATATTCAGTTTTATTTGTCTTGCCCATTCAATAATTTTTAATTTTTGCACTATTCTCTGAATCCAGATTCCGGACTCTTATTTCTCGTATAAACTCATTAGTACTTTTTCGGGAGTATAAGGGGAATGAAATTTAGGTTTATAATTTGGATTGAATGCTTTAACCGCCTCCTGAATGGCAAAATAAGTACCAATTCCGTACATGAGTGGCGGTTCGCCAACAGCTTTGGATTTTAGAATAGCCGTTTTATCGCCCTGTGTTTTTAAAGGAATTATTTCCACTAACTCAGGTATCGAAAAGATGTCCGGTACTTTATAAGAAGATAAGGCATTAGAAAGAAGTTTACCCTTATCATTAAATTGGATTTCTTCCATGGTCATCCATCCAATTCCTTGAGCTAAAGCTCCTTCAACCTGAGCCTTGTCTATATCTAAATTCATACTTTTCCCAAAATCATGTATAATTTTAACCGCATCAATTAGGTAAGTTCCACGTAGGCAATCTACCGTAACTGTTGTAATTGCAGTTCCATATACATGATAGGCAAAAGGATGCCCCTTTTCTTTTATTTTATCGAAATGGATAACAGGGGTGGTATAATGGGCATTTTCAGAGAGAGCAACTCTTTGCAGCATAGCTTTTGAAATTAAGTCTTCCCAGCTTATTTTTGTTTTTTGACTGCCGGCAAAAATAAAATCGTCTTTAAAGCTAATCATATTCTTCGGTTCATGAATCAGAGTTGAAGCAAGCTGTTTTAGTCTGTTTTTGATTGATTTACAAGCTTTTAAAAGGGCTTTGCCGTTTAAGTCAGCTGTTGCGCTTGCAGCTGTTGGCGAAGTATTGGCCACCCGGGTAGTATTGGTCGTTTCAATTTTTATTTTGTTTGTTTGGATTCCAAATACTTGTGCTGCAATTTGAAGCATTTTTGTATTCACTCCCTGCCCCATTTCAATTGCGCCGGTACTAATTCCTATACTTCCGTCCTGATAAATATGAACTAAGGCGCGGGCATGATTCATAGAAGTATTAGTAAACGAAATTCCGAAAGTTACGGGCATTAAGGATAGGCCTTTTTTTAAGAGTTTATTTTGTTTATTGAAATTTTTTACTTGCATTTGCAAATCAGCAAATAAATACTGTTTTTTTGCTGCAAACCATGCCTTTTTCGTCTGTACTCTCTTGGCATACTGACCATAAGGGAACAAATCATTCTCAGATAATAAGTTTGCTTCTTGAATAATGCTTTTGTCTACCCCAATTTCTGAAGCCGCTTTGGCTATTGCCGATTCGATAACAAACATGCCCTGTGGTCCGCCAAATCCTCTAAAGGCAGTATTTGGTGGTAAATTAGTTTTGCAGCTATACACAGTGGCCTCAACATTGGGAATAAAATAGCTATTCGTGGTGTGGAACAAGGTTCTTTCGGCAATTGCTGGTGATAAATCTGCGGCAGCACCTGAATTTTGTAAAAAATTCACTTCAAAAGCCTGTATTTTCAGGTCTTTTGTCAATCCAATTTTGAAAAAAGAATGATAGGGGTGTCTTTTTCCTGTCATGCGTAAATCATCCTGGCGATTAAGTACTAATTTAACTGGCCTTTTCAGATATTGAACGGCTAGTGCTGTCATTACAGCCCAAGGTGTAGCTTGATCTTCTTTGCCACCAAATGCACCGCCGAGGCGTATAACTTCTACTTCAATTTTGTGCATGGCTATACCTAACACTTTTGCTGCTGTTTTTTGTACGGCTGTTGGGCCTTGAGTAGAAGAAATAATTTTGATATTTCCGTTTTCCATAGGAAAAGCATAGCTTCCCTGTGTTTCGAGATAGAGATGTTCTTGTCCGTTGGAAAAAGTCTCATCTTGAAATATATAATCGCAATTTTTAAAAGCTTTTTGGTTGTTTCCGATGCATAAGGTTCGGGGAGCATTGATAAAACTTGCTTTTTCTTTGGCCTCTTTTGCCGTGGTAATGATCGGTAGTTCGTCAATTTCTATTTGAATTTGCTCACGTGCTTTTTTTGCTATAGCAACTGATTCTGCAACGATAAAAGCTATGGGTTCTCCTATAAAATGCACTTCATTTTCGGCTAAAAGTAATTCATCGGGAATGATAGCACCAATTTGATTCTCGCCGGGAATATCTTTGCCGGTGAAAATTTTTGCTACCCCTTCTAAATTTTTGGCTTCCGAAAGGTCTAAATTTTTTATTTTACCATGGGCAACTGGTGAATCGAAAACTATGCCGTAAAGCGTATCGCTACGAACAATAATATCGTCAATAAAAAGCGATTCGCCTCGTACATGTCCGTAAGTATCAATATTTCTCATTTGTTTATATTTTAAGGAAAATCACATAGACATATAGAACATGTAGTTTTTTTGTGCTAAAAAGTTACTTTAAGAACACTTAAGTGAAAATTTTTCCAATTTTTTTTGTATTTGATCCGTTTTGAAGGATGCTTTAAGGTCGGCTACCGAATACGCTTAAAGGTTTTTTTTACTTGTTACTTAAAAATGCTCTGTATGTCAAACTCTAAACTTCAATCTCTATTTTCGATTTGTAGGGTGGAATTAGTCATTCGTCCTTAGTCATTAAAAAAATTTCTGGGAATAGTTCTGTAAAGTGGGCATAAAACAATTGCTTAGCCAATAGGCGTTTGTATTTTTTAGAGCCTCGTATATCGCTAATAGGACTTATTTCTGCTTGTAGAATTTTTTCGGCTTGTTTTATGGTTTCGGAACTAATATTTTTTTCTTTAAGATACAAGTTTGTCGCTTCCAAATATTTGGGTATGGGGGCAACTCCTCCCATAGAAATGTGGGCTTCTTTTATCTTGTTTTTGTTTATTACAATCCGGCAGGCCGTGTTGACACTGGCAATGTCGAGGTGAGTTCGTTTACTCACTTTCTCAGAATTGAACAAGGTTTTGCTGTTCGGCATTTTAAAAGTGACAGATGTAATCATTTCATCGTTTTTAAGATTTATTTTTTTATAATCCATATAAAATTCTTTTAAGGGAAGCTGTCTTGTTTTAGCGTCTTTATTTTTAATTGTAAGTAGGCTGTTTAATGCAAGAAAAAATACTGACATATCGCCAATGGGCGAGGCATTTACAAAATTTCCGGCTAAAGTTCCCATATTTCGGACTTGCTCGGAAGAAACCAGATTCAAAAATAGTTTTAATTTAGGGAAAGC
>CAYQXT010000162.1:0-8301 GCA_964421365.1 uncultured Bacteroidaceae bacterium | reverse complement strand
AGATACCGAGCAGACTCATAAATGCACCCGGAACGCCATGCCCGGTGCAGTCTGAAACGACAATCAATAGCCCCTTTGGTGTGCTCTTAGCCCAGTAAAAATCTCCACTTACGACATTCCTTGGTCTCCAGAAGATGAAAAAATCATTGAGATATTGTTCTATATATTCTTTATGAGTCACCAGTGCTTTTTGAATTCTCCGAGCATAGTTTATACTGTCTGTAACTTCTTTATGTTTGGCTTCCACATTTTTACGGAGTTCGTCTATATGTTCTTTTTCTTTGTGTATGGTAATGCTTTGTTCCCAAAGTTTTTTATTTTTCTCGCGAAAATGCTCTTTTTCTTGTTCAAAGATTTGTTTCTGACGTTGTAGTTCTAATTCTTGGTTTTGAAAATCAGGTTCTTGTAATTGAGTTTGATACACCTGTGTACGATTCTGTGCTTTTAACTCTTTAATAATGATATTCAGACGTTTAATCTCATTTAGGGTTTCTTCTTTTTCTAGCTCCGGCACATTAGTCGTAGCTTTTTTTTCTTTATATTTTTGGCTGTAAATTTTCTCTGCACGTTTCATGTCCTTCCTAAAAAGTAGGAATAGAATACTTACCAGTAGCAAAAAACTTATGACTATGAGTGCTATTACCATAATTTATTAAAAAATTTTCCGTTTCATTTTATTATCAAATTTATAGAGCCAGATATATTCTTCGGTACCGGTTTTGTCTCTTTGAGACATATAAACCAGAAAAGCGAAACCATAAGATGTTTTGGCAGATGCTAAGGTGGATGAAAGTCCAAATTCTGAATTGGCAGCATATAGGGCTGTATCTTTTGGAGGATTGATGGAACCCATGAAAAAGGAAGAACGTGAATTTACTTGTGAAGAGAAGGAAGTAAAAGGGAAAAAACCAAAAGAGGCTTTAAAGTAGCCGGATGTAATAAAGGAATCATTTAATTGGTAAATATCGGTAAAATAAAAATAATTCTGCTCAAATTTATTTTTTTGCCAGTACACATTTCCTTTTAAGTCAATTTCGGCTACAAAATTTTCATTCACTTGATTATCAGAAGATAATCCGCTATAAGAGCCGGCAATAAAAAAATGGTCATTATTTTTCATTTTTTTACTAAAATAAATATTATCTGTTACTATCGGGTATTCTAATTGTCTGGTTTCCTTAAGATTACTATCAAATATTTTTAGATTTAATTTGGGGGCTTGTTGCATACCAGAGGTAGAATAAAAAATATATAGCTGATTTTTGTTGCTGAGCAAGCTTAAATATTTGGCTTTATCACTCAAAAGCAAAATACTATCTTTGATGTTGTCTGTAATCGGATTGTAGCGAAGAAATTCCAGATAAACCATTCTTGGCTCTCCTTTTTTTGGCGTGTCGAAAATCCAGAAAATTTCATTATTAATTTTAGTATAATCTTTATAATCTCTGGAGAATGTGCTATCTATCGGAGGAATGGTAATATTAATATTGGCCTTAACATTTCCAAAAGTATCAATTTGCATCCATTTGGCATTATAATATCCATCGTTTGATATGTTTTCTACTACGGCATTGAGCCAAAAGTCTACTTTATCTGGCGACTGGCGAAAATGAATATAATTGTATTTGGTATTTAGGTCGCTTAGTGCAGGAAAATAGGTACTTAAATTGGCTATTGTACTATAATTTCCCGTTTCTTCTATTCTTATAATACTATAATCATCTCTAAACAGGATAAATGAATTATTTTTGCTAAACGGTTTGTCTAAGGCTTTCATTCGGTAAGCCAAAACCGATTTATTCGGGTTACTAATTTCTTCCAGTTTTGTTTTTTGACACGCACCAAACAGAAGCATGAAAAGAACAGAAAGGTATAGATAAGAAAATTTATTCATAGCGATTAGAAACTTTATAATTTAAGTGAATACTTATCCCAAAAGAGAGTTGTGTGTTGTTTAAATAGAAATTATCATCCACATAAAAATAGGGATAATAAAATTTGCTAAAATAGTTATTCAGAACGGCCGGTAGTATGTCTTCTTTACGCGAGAGATCGGCAAAAAATTCTAAATTCGATTTATCTATACCTATTCGTATTCCATAAATAAAACGGAGGTTATATATTCTCCGGTTGGTAAGATTCGAAGCTTTAATTTTTGTTTGACTAAATTTTTTTAATTTATTATAAGTTGTGGAGGTAGTTGCTCGGCTGTATGTGGGGGTTAGGCCTGTATAAGGTAAAATGGTGAAACCTCTAAAATTAGTATGATAGCCTAATTTTAGAGGGGTTTCAAGTCGTAAATAATTATCTTCGAGTACGAATGTGATAGAAGGTCTGTCTATATATGTTAGCGTTCGGCTATAGCCCATTGTTTGAATATCTATGCTTCCTATTAGTACCAGATTATAAAAAAGATAGCGTTCGATGAATAACTGCCCGTTGAATCCGGCCTTACTTTTATAGGGCAAAGAGTAATCTACCTCATTTACGATGGTATATCTTTTATCTACTATGGCTCCGGTGGTATTTATTCCAACATTGAAGCCAAAACTTAAATTTGGTTTGATAAAAAAGCGATGCAATCCTGTAATAAAAGCCTCCGGATCGGATGTTTTATCTATTTGATAAAGAGGAAAAATGGCAAGAAATTTTTTCATGGTAGAATCGCCCTTTTCTACTTCGTCTATTTCATAAAATGCTGCCGATAATAATTTTAAGGCTTTTCCTTTAGATGTATTATTTAAGCGGTTTAGTTTTTTTGCTTTAAGCGTTCTAATCACATCATCAAAGCGACCTTCATTAAAATAATCATTTGCATTACGTAAGTCATTTTCTGTAATTCGTTGTGCATCTATTTGTTGCATAACAAAAAAAGAAAAAACTATGGCTAAAAAAAATTTCATCTATTTTCAATTAATTATGAATTTTAAATTTTGATTTTCAAATTTGATAAAAGATATTTGAAGGAGCAATCACGTTTTAAAATCTTACAAGCATTCTTATTATTCTCCTTCGTCTATAATTGTTTTTTCGTAGGGTATATTTTTTCCTACAATTCGTTTCCATTCTTTGTTTGTAAAATTACGTTTAATGCTTTTTTTAACATACTTAGCATAATCGTTGGGTGAAAGATAATAAAATTTTACTTCATTCTCATTATTCAAGGCTTCTAATCGGCCTTTTCGCTGCAAAGACATGGCTTCCACTCTTTTATATTTCCCCGAAATAATAATGGGTTTTTCGTTTAGGTATTTGGTTTGATAGATACGAATGGTGTTGTCGGCTAGGGCTAAAGCCAGTTTATTTTCTTGGGGGGTAGCCGAAATAATTCGAATTTCGGAATAACTGACAAACAGATCATTTTCAATATTTAAGGTATTTATATTCAGAAATATTAGATGTCCGGTCGAAAGGCCAATTAGAACATAATTAAGCTTGGGCATTATTTTTATGGAATTTATCCGTGCATTTTTAAACTGATAAATCTTTGTCAAAGAAGAATCTGAGATATTATATAGATAAATTTCGCCATTATTTAGGCCTATCCATGCTTGTTGTTTGCGTATCGAAAAATCAATGGTCTGGATACGGGCATTCAGTGTAAATTCTTGAATTTCTTGTAGCTTTTTTTTGAGTATCTGTGCCAAAACAAGTTTTTTGTCTCGTCCGCCGGTTAATACAGCATGATAGGCTGGAACGAATTGGGCTGCCCGTAAATAATTGGAGTGATAGTCTATTTTATATCTTTGTTTGGTGTAAATATTACTTAAGATGTTGGTGTAATCATCGTAAGAGAGTACCAATAAGGAATCGTTCAGGATAAAACCATCGTTTAGTGGAATTTTCTTTTTATTAACGGTTTTTAATTGTCGGCTAACTTCTGTTTGGGCATCTAATTCATATAAATCACCGGTGTTATAGAGTACTAACATTTTCTCTTCGGAAACAATCTGCATGGAAACCACTTTTTTGTTTGATTCTAATTTTACGGTATTATTCATTTGCATAAGCTCTGCCGAATAACGCAGTCCCTCAAAAATAGTAGGGTCAAAAGGAAAACCACCATAATTTTTGTTAAATAAATAGGCCTGATAGGCGGTGAGCAAATTGAGTTGTTTGTCTTCAAAGCTTTTTTTTGCCTTATAAGCTAAAGACTGTGCTAGCGCAAGATAAGATAGTTTTTGAGCACTATCACTTGCAGCAAGGGCTTTTTTCCGTTGGGTTTCGGCTATTTGAGTTTGTTCTAATGCTTTTTCTTTTTGTTCTTCGGCTATTTTACGCTGATTTTCGGCTATTTGAGATTGTTCTTCGGCAATTTGTTTTTGTTGTTCGGCCAATGCTTTGGCTTGCATAGCTTCCAAACGGGCTTTATCTGATAATAATTTTGCAGCAATAGCCTTTTTTTCGTTTTCCGCAGCTATTTTAGATTGCTCTTCGGCCAGTTTTTGTGCCGATAGTGCTTTTACTTTTTGCTTCTCTGCATTTTGTCGCTGTTGTTCGGCTATAATTTCTTGTTTCTGTGCAAAAGATTTTTCGCGGATGGCCCATAAAGAAAATCCAGTTAAACTAATAATTAAAAATAAAGCACCAATGAGTAAAATTCT
The DNA here is from genome assembly GCA_964421365.1 of uncultured Bacteroidaceae bacterium. Lineage (GTDB taxonomy): Bacteria > Bacteroidota > Bacteroidia > Bacteroidales > DYOH01 > CAYQXT01. Next base: position 3,697 of record CAYQXT010000162.1, on the reverse strand, counting down.
TCGTACTCTTTTTTTTGATGCTTCGATGGCTGCCAAATGCTTTTTGCTCTCGGATAAGAAATCTTTTATTTGCTGAAAAAGTTGTTCTGCTTTCCTTATCTTTTCCTCATAAGTTAGTATCCAGTTCTCATTTTTAGCAATCCAGAAAGGATTGGGCTGCGCCTTGTCGAACCAGTTGGAAAAATAAGCTAAAGCACCAGTTCCTAAAAGATGAGTTTTTTCTTTTTCGTTGTTTAACCAACGATTTAATTGTACTTTTAAATCTTCATAATCAGACAAATAATTAAGCTCTTCTATTCCCCATTGATGTAATAATTCCCAGTTTCGGATTAAGGCCTCATGTGTAATATCTAAAACGGCTTTGGGAGAAAGTAGCTCTGTCTCAATATCTTTCGGGATGATAAATGGGCGTACAAATGTACTGTCCGGCAGCCGATATGAGTTAAGTGCTGCGCAAACTAATTCGTAAGTAATATGTGGTTTATTAATAATGCGTGTTATCTCGATAAGTTCGGCTCGATTACGTACGGCGCGTCCTTCGTCTATTTTAGTGAGGCTCTTAAAAGCAGCCCGAATAATTAATTGGAGGTCTTCCTCTGTAGGTTTGGTTTCTATCCAGCTTAATTTATCTATATAATTTATTGCATTATCATACAGCTTATTGGCATGTGAATTGAGGATATTGGTAAAACACGGATTCTGATAATAATTTTTAGACTTATTGTTTAATTGGTCATAAAAATTCTTGAATTTTTGTTTGTTTTGCTCTTCAAGCATTTCTGCTGAAAGTCCTCCTATTTGTGCCAGATGAATAAAGTCAATAGTTTCTTCGCCATTTTTAGCTTCTTTCCAGAGCCTATTCAGTGCATGTTGTAATAGAGGCAACTGGTCGAAACCTTCGGGTAATTCATTGATTAAAATCTGGGTTAATCGTGGGGCTATTTCCCCTCCGGCTAGTTTTGCGGGATCCTCTATTACCTTTTGCAGTTCATGCCGTTTTAATCGGGGGACAAAAAATTGCGAAAAACCGATAGTTTCTGGTAACCCTTTAAATGCAACACTCTGACTGATGAAATCGGAACGCATAGTGAAAATGACATAAACCGGTAAATTCTCTTCTAGTGATAAACGGGCGGTTTCTAGCAATAAGTTTACGGTAGTATAGGCATTTTCTGAGGCATGGCCATTAGAATAATTTTCGGAATTAGTAAAAAATTCCTCAAATTGATCGGCAAGAATCAGTAAATTAGTCCGTTTACTTTTATCCACTTGATTTTCTGCAGAGAACTCAGATTGTTTATATAGGTCTATCAATGACGAGAAGCCATAACTTAATTCGTGTCGTACGGTTTCAGAATCCATGTTTAGATTATCAGCCAAAGCCACCGATAGATTGTCTAAGGGAGCCCTTTCGGGGCGGAAATCACAAATTTGCCAATTGCTGTAAGGGGCTCGGAAAAAACCGGAACGGGCATTAGGAATGACGCCTGCATATACGATAGACGATTTTCCATCACCGGAAGCACCGGTTACTACCACAATTTTGCGCTCTTCCAACTGGCTTATTATCTGACGAATGTGCGTATCTCTTCCTTTGAAGAAAATGGCTTCTTCTTCGGTAAAGGGTCGCAGACCCGGATATGGACTTAATTTATTCAAATTTTTATTTTTCCTATTTTCTATCTAATTCTACTTTTATTTCTAAAGGAATCATTTCCATTGGTGCAAATTTACGAACGACTTTTGGAGCTTCAAATTCTTGTAAAGCTTCATTTTTTGTTGTTTCTTCACCAATTAATAAAAAATTTCCATTAATAGAGGCTCCTCCCGATAATTTCCATATCTGTTTGATGAAAGGAACAGCCCAGTCGGCTGCTTTTTGAAAATAAACTACACTTAGTTTTGCTTTGTTTACCTGTTGTGCTATAAATTCTGAATAATCAACTGAACTATTAGGATCAATTTTTAAATCTTCTACTTTATTTACGTCCGACAACAAATCCACAACTTCACGTGCAGTGCTATAATCAATTACATTGTACATAAAGAATATTTCGGTTTCAATAGTGTTAAAACTTACTTTTTTCTCTGAAAAGAGTAAACTTCTTACGTCTTCAACAAATTGTAGGGTAGAACTGTGATTCGAGAATATCATATTACTATAAATACTATTCTGTACTTTATTAAGAAATTCAGAGGCATTATTTTTTTGGTTGGATAAAAGGCTTTTGGGATACCACACAAATATATTAAAATTTGGATCAATCTTAAATCGTTGATGCGCTAATTCAAAGTCTTTTTCTAGCTGCATGAGCTTTTTACTGTCAATTTCATTTCCAATCAGGTGTACAGAGCATTGAGCATTCTCTATAAGCTCTTCAGACATTTCAATTGAATCTTTGGAAGGCGTTAATACTTGCAGGCCAGCTCGCAGAAGTATTCTGCTTAAACGCTCATTAAGCGTGTCTGTATCTGTACTGGTATGTGCCAAAAAAATATTTATATCTTTATTTTGCTTTGCCATTCGTTTATTTATACGACAATTTTCATTCCAACTTGTACTGTGCGAAATTAAAAAAAATAGACCAGATTGTAGTTTTGATACGAGTTTTTTTTATTTTTGTTACTGTAGGAAATTAATTTCTAATTACGTCTTTTTTTGTTGGTATGCATTAATTGTGGAGGATTCTATTAAATTATAAATTGTAATACATTGTTATATAGTTGTTTTATATTGTTACAAATACTTATGTATTTGTGATTTATCAACTTTATAATTATGTATAACTTTTTGTCCTACATTATATTAATAAATAATTATATAATTTCAATAAAAAAAGAATTGTCTGAATAATTCACTATTGCTTAAGTGATTTTTATGTCTTTAACCATTAGTTGTAGATTTGTTCGACCATTAAAGTTGTTTTCTACAATATGATAACATATATCAAAAGGAGTTCCGTTTTTTATTTGGTTGAAAAAATCAGCCATACCAAAACCGATTCCTTGTATGATAGCTTCTTTCCCATCTGTGATTTCTATGCGTAAATGTTCGGCTGTTTTCCCTACGATTTTTGTGCGGTCTGTGGCTCGTACACCACGGCTTACAAATACAGGAGCAATATTCTCGGGGCCAAAAGGTTCCATTTGTATAAGAATACGATAAAATTTGGGCGTAATACTTGCTAGCGGAAGTTCCATATCTATTTCAATATTAGGAATCATTTGTTCTGGAGTAATAGTCTCAGACACTCGTTTCTCAAAGCATTGTTTAAACTCTTCGAGTTTATCAAATTCCATTGTTAAACCGGCGGCAAATTTATGTCCACCAAAACTATCTAAGAGATGCGAACAGGCATCTATGGCATCATAAAGGTTAAAGCCTTCTACTGAGCGTGCCGAACCGGATATTTTTCCATGTGATTCGGTTAATACAATGGTCGGTCGGTAATAATTCTCTATTAATCGCGAAGCCACAATACCAATAACGCCTTTGTGCCAGTTTTCGGAGTATAAAACCGAGGTTTTTGCATTTTTAAGCTTTTCGTTGTTTTTTATCTGGTCAAGTGCTTCCTGTGTGATGTTGTGATCTAGATTTTGACGTGAAATATTATAGTGATTGATTTTTTGAGCAATTTCTTCTGCTTTGCTGTCATCATTAGAGATTAGTAAGCGCACGGAGGCATCGGCAGTGTCT
>CAYQXT010000161.1:0-8308 GCA_964421365.1 uncultured Bacteroidaceae bacterium | reverse complement strand
GCCTCAGCAACCTTATGGCAATTCGGGGCTTTGTAAAGGACAGAAACAAGTAAAATATACGATTTCCGCTTCCACCGATGCCACCAGCTATATATGGAGTTTACTCCCGGATTCTGCTGGTTTTATCATCGGGAAGGACACCAGCATTTTAATCGATTTTTCAGATTCCTTCTATGGAAGAGCAAGACTATCGGTTATTGCTTCAAATAGTTCGGGACAGAGTACAGCATCCGATACTTTGCAAATCACCATACACAATGAGCCAGATCAACCACCTAGGCCTGCAGGTGATTCGCTAGCCTGTAAAGGTGGGCAAATCCTTAATTTTACGATCCCTTCGCAAGAACAGGCCACCAACTATATCTGGCAAATGACACCTAGCGGAGCCGGAAGTCTTACCCCAAGTGATACTTCCGTCATTATGAATGTTTTTAGTGATTTTCAAGGAGATATCAGCCTGTTCGTTTCTGCGCAGAATACTTGTTTTCAAAGTGCAAACTCCCTGACCAAGACAATACAAGTTATTCAAACTCCATTTACGCCGTCTACTCCTCATGGCAATAAGCTTTATTGTACAACAGACTCTTTAATAGAATTTTACACTCTAGGCTCGACTTATGCTACTTCCTATAACTGGAAAATAAATCCAGACACTGTAGCCCAATTAGAAGTTTTGGACACTTTACTGCGCATCCATTTCGAGCCCAATTTCAGAGACACATTCTCCGTTCAGGTACAAGCAATTAATCAATGCGGAAACTCCAATTTTTCACCTGTCAAAAATTCGTATCTAAAAATCATTCCACCCAAACCAAATCCAATAAAGGGAGATACGCTTATATGCCAAGGTACAGATTTATCAAAATATACAGTAGATTCTGTAGAAGAGACAGATAACTATACCTGGCACTTATTCCCCGATTCCGCTGGAATAGTTACCGGTATCATCCCAACGGGGAATGTTTACTGGAACCAGAATTTTTTAGACTATGCATACCTAAAGGTTAGTGCATCAAATGTTTGCGGCGAAAGCAAATACAGTAATACATTAAAAGTACAAGTACTACCGAAACCCGGCTCGGCGACTATACCCGATGGCATCGAAGAAATGTGCCTTAATCCTTCGGATATGTACTACACAACGCAAGCGAGCACCAATGCCCTCTCTTATTTATGGATAATATCACCTCTCACAGCAGGTACTATTACCGGCGACAGCACAGTGGCTAAAGTAGATTGGTTAGATTCCTATGTCGGGAATGTAAAAATAGCCGTAAAAGGAGTTAATCATTGCGGTTATGGTAAAACATCCGACAGCCTGCATATCAGTCTAAAAAATGAATTACATTCCGTTTTTAGCTATAAAATCAATAGCAGTAAAGTTGATTTCACCAACGAAAGTTTTCCTGAACTAGAATTAAACCACTTTCTTTGGAATTTTGGTGATAGCACTCTTGCAGAAGCTTTTAATGCTTCGCATACATACCAAAATTCGGGAAATTACACAGTTACACTAATCACTCAGAATCCCTATTGCGTGTCGGATACTTCAAAACAAGAGTTAAATATCGACCTTAATGCCAATTCAGTCAGAAAACTTGAGGATTCTCAAATTAAGATTTATCCAATACCTACTGAAAATTATTTAAACATTCAATTTGGTGATAACGAAAGAGTCGAAGGAATCTATTTAACTGATTTTCAAGGTAAAATATTGTTTAAAAAGAAAAGTACTAATTCTGCCAGACTAATCAAAATTGATATTTCTGAATTAAAAGCTGGAAGCTATTTTCTTTTAATCAAAAAACTTACTTACTTTTACAGCACCAAGATTATTAAATATTAAATATAAAAATGTGTTCGGAAAAGAATTTTTATGTATCGCCAAAACTTTGCAGGGTTTAGAAGATGTTCTTGCAAAAGAAATTAGTAGCACACTCAATATTGATGCGCACAAACTACGTCGTGCTGTTTCTTTTACAGCCAATTTGGAAACCCTGTATCGGGCTAATTTAGAGATTCGTACTGCATTATCTATAATTATTCCGCTAATGGAGTTTGAGGCTCAGGATACCGAAGAACTTTATCGGAAAGTGTACAACTTTCACTGGGAAGAATTTATTTCACCCAACAATACTATTTCAGTAAATGCTACTGCATATTCAGTTTATTTCAGGCATTCACAGTTTGCTGCCCTCAAAGTTAAAGACGCAATTGTAGATAAATTAAGGAGAAAATTTGGGAGAAGAAGTAATGTAGACACTAAAGATGCCGACTTCCAACTTAATTTACACATCAAAGAGAAGAAAATCACGTTGTCTCTTAATGCTTCTGGTTTACCACTAAACAGAAGGAATTATCGCTTTTCCAGTGGCGAAGCTCCACTTAATGAGGTATTAGCCGCAGGCATGTTGGCTTTAGCAGGATATAATGGACACCAGAATTTCTATGATTATATGTGTGGTTCGGGTACGCTTCCAATAGAAGCGGCCTATATTGCAACGGAAACACCTCCGGGTGCATTCCGAAAATCATATAGCTTTTTTCGTTGGCCTAATTATGATAAAAGTTTATGGGCTGAAATTTTCAATTCCGCAATGTCTAAGAGACATAAGCCACAAAAGATTATCTGGGGTTCCGATCAATCACGCAGAATGGTTGATATCTCAAAAAACAATATTCAGGCGGCCGAATTAAACAGACATATTGAGATACAAGCTCTGAAGTTTGAAAAAGCCAAGCCAAAATCTGATTCTGGCATCATAATGATGAACCTTCCGTTCGATAGAAGGCTAATACTAGACGAAGCAAGTGAATTTTTTAAAATGGTAAGTGATGTTTTGAAAAATAATTTTCAAAACTTTGATGCTTGGATACTAGGTCCAAAATCTAAATCGTTCAAAAGTTTTGCCTTACGTCCTGATAAAAAATTAAATTTGCTGAATGGCGCAATTGAGTGTCATTTTAATCGTTATAATTTATACTAATAGTATAAAATTATTAGTAAAATATTATTTTTTTTTGTAAATTTGTTTTAGTAATACTTAGCTTAAATGTCGTTTGAAATAAATAAATGGTTTGATAAAATTACAAAAGGTGATGTGATTATTACCTATCAGGGTGAAATAACGGCTGACCTGATAACTAATGTATTGACATTGATCGAGGATAAATTAGAAGAATCCGAAGAGAAATCTAAGGTCAAAAAAAAGGTTTATAATGTACTGGTGGAATCTTTACAAAATCTATATCACCATATAGACGAACCACCAGCAGATTTCAGAATGGATAAAAATTTTGCTATATTTGTCGTTTTAAAACAAAAAAATGGCTATAAAGTAATTACTGGAAATTTTGTTAAAAAAGATCAAGTAAAAACAATTAAAGACCGCCTGGATCAAATTACATATTTGAATGCGGTAGAACTTAAGTCTTTATATAAATTAATTTTAAATAATGAACAGTTTTCGCCCAAAGGTGGTGGTGGCCTTGGAATGATTGATATAGCAAGAAAATCAGGGAATAATTTAGATTACGAATTTATTGAGTATAACAAAGACTATTCATTTTTTAGTCTAAATGTTGCAATTGAAGAATTTTAATAGTATATTTGAGTAGCTTAAAAAAAAAGATAAAGAGAATGGAGCCAATATTTATTGAAGGAACACCCAAGACCCCTACCATAAAGTTTGATTCGACAACCGGTAAGCTCGAAATAAAGGGGAGATCTATACCGGAAAATTCAATTGAGTTCTATAAGCCAATGGTTGATTGGCTAGAGAAATATGCTGAGAATTCAGTTCCTACTACCGAAGTTAATATTCAATTAGAATACTTTAATACTAGTTCTTCAAAATGTATTCTGGATGTCTTTAAAAAATTAGAGCATATAAGTAAAACAGGAAAGAGTGAGGTAGTCATTAATTGGTATTACGAAGAGGATGACGAAGATATGCTTGAAGCCGGGGAAGACTATCAATCTATTTTGCACATTCCATTCCAAATGAAAGAATTAGACGAATAATTTATACGATCCTACAAATAAAAAATAGATTCAACTTGTTACAAGTTGAATCTATTTTTTATTTGTAGGATCGTATATTCCAAAAGTTCTATGAATTTTCTAAAAAGCCTAAAATAAAGGCTAAAGTAGAGCGTAAAGCTTGAAAACCATATCACTAATATATTAACCCAAAAGGTATCAATTTTTAACTCAAAAATATTTTTATAGGGACTAAAAAAATGGGCTTTAATAAACTTAGTCTCAGGCTCTTGATAAATTGGGTCGCTCTTTTGAAATAACTGTCCATTAAATTCGATAATATTTCTTATATCATCACTATTTGTCAGAAAATCAGCTAATCTCTGATTATAATTTTCTTTTTTCAGTAAAATAAATTCTTCTTTATCTTTTGATGTCGCCTCCAAATTTGTGATTAATTCATCCTTCTGACGTCGTGCGATATTATTTATTCTTATGTAATGCTTTTTCAATAACTCTACATAAGTTTTAATACTCTTTTTAACACTTGCAGAATAGCTCTTTGGTCTTATTAAGTCCAGATTTATTGAACGACTATAATTTCGTTTTAATTCCTTGGAAATTTCATTTCGCAATAAGGTCAAATCACTAGCTATCAAGTGTTGTTTTGTAGAATCATTCCAATCTCGGTCTATTTCTAAAATTTTATTTTCAATAGATTTCAACCAATAATTTTTCTTATATTCTGCTTCACTCATCTGCTGATTCATATCAAAAAAATAAGATTCATATTTATTATGAACAAATTGATATACAGCTAAACCTTCATAAGCCCAACGCGCAGTTATCAGCTCACCATACCACGGAATTGAATTTGGATCACTAACTTTAGGATTCAGATTATCATATTTCACAATTATCCCACTAAGAATTAACTGTGGAATGATTAGAAATGGAATCAAGATATGAATTGTCACAGAGGTTTTGAAACTGTCAGAAATGTTCAAGCCCAATAGATTAGCAAAAGCCCAGGTAGTGAACAACATTACCCAGTATTCCAGATACATATCATGTATTTCCATAATCGAATTTCCTACAAGCACATAACTCAGTGATTGATAGGCCGAAATAAAAAATAGAATGGAAACCTTGGACATTAAATAGCTGGAACGGCTTAAATTTAAAAACTGTTCCCGTTTTAGTATTTTCTGATCTTTTATAATTTCTTGAGCACTTACTGTCAGGCCTATAAATATCCCAACAATAACCGACATAAACAAATATACCGGAAGATTTAAATTATCTCCCATAGTATAGCCAAATTTATTGCCCACGTCAACACTATAATATTTTATAATATAAGCTAACAAAAAAGCCAACAAGGGCGATTCTAGTAAGTTAATCACCATATATTGTTTGTTTGCTATTTTGGCAAGAACATCGCGTTTAATAAAGACTTTTAGTTGCCTAAACCAGTTAGGAATCTTAAAACTTAACGCAGGTAATTCGCGAACTAATACTGATTTACGTTTTCCGAGACTTTTATATTCTTTAAAATAATTATACCACTCCGGAGGGCTAATCTTACGAGTTTGTGTGAAATTCCCATATTCGTCTATTACATTAGACTCAATGATATTAAATATCTGTTCAACATTCACATTACCACAACTATGACACTCACTTTCGTTCCAGTTTGCCTGATGTATTCTCGATTTAAAATAGACAATAGAATCTACCGGATCTCCATTATAAATCAAATAGCCACCTTGATCTAAAATCAACAAACGGTCAAACATTTTGAAAATATCTGAAGATGGTTGATGAATAACTACAAAGATCATTTTCCCTTTTAAAGCCAACTCTTTAAGCAAATCCAGGATATTTTGAGAATCTCGTGATGATAGCCCCGAGGTGGGTTCATCCAAATATAATACCGCAGGTTCACGAATTAATTCAAGCGCTATATTCAGGCGTTTTCTTTGTCCGCCACTAATTTTCTTATCCAATGGAGAGCCCACTTTTAAATCTTTCACTTCATAAAGACCCAGATTTTTAAGCGTTTTCAGAACCAACCTAAGTATACGAAAATCACTTAAATCACTAAAACATAGTTGGGCATTAAATAAAAGATTCTCAAAAACAGTAAGATCTTCTATAAGTAAATCATCCTGAGATACATATCCAACAATGCCTTCTACTTTATCTGCTTCGGTATGTATGTTTACTCCGTTTATCAACACTTCACCTCCATTAGGAGCTTCCATGCCGTTTAGTACATTAAGCAAGGTCGATTTGCCGGTACCACTGGCTCCCATTATTCCTATTAAATTTCCTGATTTCTCAAGGAAATTTATATTTTTTAATCCTCTTTTTCCTCCCTTAAATTCATAACGTAAATTAATGGCCTCCAATACAATTTTAGGCTTACTAATGTCGAGCGTAAAACTACCAACGATATCACTGAAATATATAGGTTTGATATGAGAACTCCGAATGGAATTACCACTGGAAAGAAGATAGACTTTTCCGGGCTGAAGTATCTCACTATTAAGGTAAAATTCATTTTCACTGGAATAACGCATAATGTGCAAATTAGAACTTTGGATGCGTAAAATTCTAATTTGTCCCTTTAAATTTTCTACTTGTAGTTTTTTTATCTTTAATTGCGGGAAAAGAATATTAGAGTCTATAATCAGAATATTCTCATTATCATCTAAATAAGCAAACGAATTAACAACAAATGACTGTATGTCTTCAAATTGCCAACGAGGAATATTAAAAGTATCTGAAATTGTAGTAACAAATTCTGTTTCCTGTTCCGAAATTTTCTCATCAGTTTTTATGAATTCCAACAAACGGATAATGACAATTATTTTTTCCTTCTGGCTTAATTCTCCATTAATAACGGTGGCTATCATTATAACTTTTACCGAACTTGCAGAAACCTGCTTTCGTCTTTTGGTTCCCTTCTCTTTTTTCTTTTGATATTGATTGTAAAATTGATCAAAAAGAGTAAGGTAACTTTCTATCAGATCACTACTGAGCTGCTGCGCCAAAAATGAACGAACCACATCCCGCCTCTCCTCAGCCTGTGTCTCAGGGTTGGCAATTATAGCAAATAATTGCATTAAAGCTTTTAGAATTCGTTCACTCATTATTTAATTTAACTTGACTTTATTTTTCGAAACCAATTTGAAGAATTGCAAAGCCCGAACTTGGAGCTGTGGATGCCAACTGTGCTTCGATAATGCAGTCAACTGTATTTTTAAATTTAAAATCCCAATAAGGAGAATTCTTATAGTCTTTATTTGTAAACAAAAGATTCCGTTCTTTATCGTAAAGCGTAAAAATTAATTGTCCTGATTTTTTACCACTACATGCCGCGATCCTATAGACATTTCCCCCATAAAAGGTAACTTTAAATTCGGCTATTTCATCTCCATTTAATAAGGCACGATATTGCTGTCCATCAGAAATAAATGGTGATTTTATATTTTGATCACACAAACCCAAGGTTACATTCTCTTGTGCTGATAATTTTACTATCCCTAATGCAATAAAAATTATCATTACGTAACTTTTTAGCAATATATTTCTTGTCATAATATATTTGTTTGACTTTAATTTTTATTCTGTAACTAATTTTCGTATTTGTTTGATTTTGTCAATGATATCTTTCAGTTGAATATCCTGAATTATGGCTTTAGAAGAACTATTGATAATACTTAACTTTTTCTCTGGAAAAACGCTGGGTTCTTCATAATTATACTTAACGGTTATACCATCAAAAACATTGGCTAAATCTACTAATTTTTCCAAAAGATTGTCATATTCATCAGATTGCTTTCCATAATAGGGACGCATCAGTTCAATCAAATTATCTAAAGGATATTTCTGCTCGGCAATCCTGTCGATTATTTTTTGCGTTTTACTTTCTTCTGCAATATTCACCATTATATTCATACTCTCAATCCAACCGCCTGCCAGAATAATTATACCAATATCATTTCTTTCGTTGTTCATCAGGTAGGAGTCTGCATTCCTATACATACTTGACACAATCCGCATCACAGAATCTTTATTCTCTTTATTTGCTTCAAAACGTTCAATTAAAGATTGATCGACAGAACTCATAATTCCCAGTTCTTTCGACAGTACTTTCACAACTCCAAAATATAAGGCAGCATCTGGTAGCTGATCATACATATTCAGATATCCCAAATCTGCACCATAAATTCCAAGATTAAGCGCCTGACTAAAAGTAGAGCTATAATTACTAATATTATTCGTCAAATTCATTAAGCTCTTATTATAGGGAACACC
>CAYQXT010000160.1:0-8338 GCA_964421365.1 uncultured Bacteroidaceae bacterium | reverse complement strand
GTAGGCGGGAAAGTTGACGATCCAAATACATTTTTTCCACATCACGACCCGACTCAAACACCTGCTATATTTAGTTTTCGGAGAATAACACTGGCTCCTATTGTTGTTATTGCTGGTTTTTTATTCGAAATTTATGCTATAATGAAAAAGCCGAAAAACATAGATTAATACCGAATCGGTATCATGTTTTTATACATATTATTGTATAATTTTGATAGAAAATGAAATAACAAAATCATTTTCAGTATTTTGAAAGTATTTTAGTATAATAATAAGTGGTGGATGATAAATGAGGATTTATTAATGGTGAACGTATTCAACGACTCTGTATTTCAGTAATTTTTGAATGGAATACGACAAAAGAATAGTATGGAAGAAGAAAAAAAAGAAAATATAAATCTATTTGACCCTTTCGACCCCGAAAAGTTACTAAAGGGGCATCTTTTTTATGTCATTGATGACCAGATTCTTTTTCGGTATAAAGACGAAATTGTCCTAACCACTATTTCGCAGGAAAAGAACTATACCCAAGAAGATTATTTTATGCTTCCCGAAGGAGCACCTTATCAATTAATCAACGAAAAACTTATTTTTATAGCATCACCAAAAATACCTCATCAAAGAATTTTACGAATCATAAGCAGACACGTAGATAATTATGTTACCGAGAATAATTTAGGCGAAGTATTTTTCGCCCCCATGGATGTCCTGCTTGGAGAAAAATAAGTAGTTCAGCCCGATTTATTATTTGTATCCATAAAGCGCAAGGAAATAATTCAGGATATAATTGAAGGAGCACCGGATTTAACCGTTGAAATAGGCTCAGCCACTACCCACAAAATTGATGAGAAACTTAAAAAAGAATTATACGGCCAACATGATGTCCTCGAATACTGGATTGTTAAGATAAAAGAAAAAATTATAGAGGTCTATCATAATAAAAATAAGAAAATGGTACTCGTTCAAACGGCAGGTATGGGCGATATTATAAAATCTATTGCCATAGAAGGCTTTAAATTAGAGGTGAGCAAAATCTTTGAATAATGGTGAATGGTTAATTCTGTTCTACAATAAAATAATATTATCGAAGAAGAAATTAAGTTTTTTATATTATCAAAACTTTGCGACTTAGCAGCTTTGCGAGAAAGCAAAAATTAACGAAAAGTTGTTCGTAAAATGGAAATAATATCCCTACTTTCGTGCCCTAAAAAACACTCAATTAGTTATAAAAAATGGATTGGATACAAGCTTTAATTATTGGAATAGTAGAAGGCATCACCGAATTTTTGCCCATCTCTTCCACTGGCCACATGATTATTACCGAGAGACTACTCGGAATACAAAGCACCGAATTTGTGAACGCTTTCATTATAAACATACAATTTGGTGCGATTCTGTCAGTAGTAGTTCTATACAGGAAGCGTTTTTTAAAAAGTCTAGATTTTTATTACAAACTTTTTGTTGCTTTCCTACCCGCAGCCTTTTTCGGACTGTTATTAAGCGATTATATAGATATGCTCTTAAACAGTGTTTTTGTTGTGGCTCTAATGCTCGTACTGGGAGGAATAGTACTTGTTTTTGTTGATAATTGGTTTACTAAAGTAGATAAAAACCAAGAGGTAACCTATAAAAGAGGGCTAATAATCGGTCTGTTTCAGGTTCTGGCCATGATCCCGGGCGTTTCGCGATCGGCTGCCACCATAATAGGCGGAATGGCACAAAAGCTAAATCGCAAAAATGCCGCAGAATTCTCGTTTTTCCTTGCCGTACCAACTATGGCTGCCGCCAGCGGATACAAACTTCTCAGCAATTACAAAAGCATCACTATGGATAATATAGGAATTTTAATTTTTGGCAACGTAATTGCCTTTATTGTTGCCCTATTTGCCATCAAAACATTTATAAATTATCTCACCAGACATGGTTTCAAAATATTTGGATACTACAGGATTATTGCGGGTGGAATAATTTTAATATTATTAGCCATGGGAGTTAATTTAAGCGTAGTATAATGGAAAATAATATATTTAATTTTGTCGAAGGAGAACTTTTACTCTTTGACAAACCCCTGAAATGGACATCATTTGACGCCGTCCGTAAGATACGTGCCTCAATAAAACGCACCTACAACATAAAAAAGATAAAAGTAGGTCATGCCGGCACTTTAGACCCTTTGGCAAGCGGTTTACTAATTATTTGTACCGGGAAAAAAACCAAAACAATAAACGAAATTACCGGACAGACAAAAGAATATATAGCCGATATAAAATTTGGAGCCACCCGCCCAAGTTATGATAGAGAAACTCCTATTGACGCCAAATTTGCTTATGACCAGATTACAGAAACGTCACTAAATGAAGCGTTGGACAGTTTTTTAGGAGAAATTGAGCAATATCCACCCCAATATTCAGCCAAAAAAATAGAAGGACAGCGTGCATATAAGTTGGCACGAAATGGCGAAAACCCAAAAATGAAAGCCAACACAATCAATATTTACGAATTAGAGATACTGTCTTTCGATTTGCCCGATTTAAAACTGCGTATTAAATGCGGAAAAGGAACTTACATACGCTCCTTGGCATACGATTTGGGTAAAGTATTAAATAGTGGTGCTTATTTGAATGATTTACGCCGTACAAAAATAGGAGAATACAGCGTAGAAAAGGCTCTGGACATAGATAAATTCAGAGAAATTATTGGCGACAAAACAATAAAATAACACTAGTTTACGTTGCAGTCATGGCTGTAAAAATGGCAGAAATTATCACATATCTGCCAATATAGTTAATTTTGTCAAAAAATATACACGAAAAAGAATAATTATGCGCATGAAGTTATCGGAATTTAATTATGATTTACCTGCCGACAAAATCGCTCAATATCCGTCTTATCGCCGCGACGAAGCCAAGATGATGGTTTTGTACAGAGATACTCATAAAATTGAGCATAAAATATTTAAAGACATCATAAATTATTTTAATGATGGAGATTTGTTTATTTTTAACGACACAAAAGTTTTTCCCGCCCGACTTTATGGGAATAAAGAAAAAACCGGTGCACAAATAGAAGTTTTCTTGTTAAGAGAACTCAATAAAGAACAAAAATTGTGGGATGTTCTTGTTGATCCCGCCCGTAAAATTCGTATTGGTAATAAATTATATTTTGGACAGAATGAGAGTTTAGTAGCCGAAGTAATAGACAATACCACTTCGCGTGGGCGCACAGTCAGGTTCTTATATGACGGGCCTTATGAAGAATTTAAAAGTTTGCTGACAGAATTAGGCGAAACACCTATTCCTAAGGCAATAATACAACGTCCCGTAGAAAAAGACGATGCCGACAGATACCAAACAATTTTTGCCAAACACGAAGGTGCTGTTGCAGCTCCTACTGCCGGTCTACACTTTAGCCGCGAGTTATTAAAGCGCTTTGAGATAAAAGGAATAGACGAGACATTTGTAACACTGCATATTGGCTTAGGTAATTTCCGCCGCGTAGAAGTAGAAGACCTAACCAAACACAAAACAGACTCAGAGCAAATGGTTGTTACCCAAGCCGCAGCCAATAGAGTAAACAGAGCAAAAGACGAAAAGAAAAAAATATGTGCCGTTGGAACTACGGTGATGCGAGCCATAGAAACACCTGTTTCGCCCAAAGGCTACCTAAATCTCTACGAAGGCTGGACAAATAAGTTCATTTTTCCCCCTTATGATTTTAAAGTACCATCTTCTATGGTTACAAATTTTCATTTACCATTAAGCACTATGCTTATGACAGCCTCTGCATTTGCAGGATACAAATTTCTGTTTGAAGCTTATGAGATAGCTAAAGAACAAGATTATCGGTTTGGCACCTATGGCGATGCCATGTTAATAATATAATAAACCAAGAAAAAAAATTTGAGACAGAAATACTCTTCGGAATATTTCTGTTTTTGGATAAATATGCATACAATAAACATTGAATCTTTAGATATTGTCAATTTTCTTGCTGAAGCAGAAAAAGCACCTATTATAGACGTTCGTACACCCGCAGAATTTGAATTAGGTCATATTCCAGGAGCTCAGAACATCCCTTTGTTTAGTAATGAAGAAAGAGCCATAATTGGTACCATCTATAAAAGACAAAATAAAGAAAAGGCCGTAGAAAAAGGACTCGAATTTGTAGGCTCAAAACTAGCAGTTTTTGTAAAGCAAGCCAGAAAAATAGCCCGTAATAAAAAAATTCTGGTTCATTGCTGGCGCGGCGGAATGCGCAGTAGCAGTATGGCCTGGTTATTCAACACTGCCGGCTTACATACCCAAATTCTCACCGGTGGATATAAATCATTCCGAAGAGCCGGAAAAGAACTATTATCATCAAAATTACCCATTGTTGTCATTGGTGGTCACACAGGAAGTGGCAAAACTGAATTTTTGCAAGCCTTACAAAAGAACAATGCGCAAATTATAGATTTAGAAGGTTTAGCTCATCACAAAGGCTCAGCATTTGGCCATATAGGAGAACAGGCGCAACCAAGTACCGAACAGTTTGAGAATAATCTTTACTTTGCATTAAGAGAACTTAATTTAGAACAGCCTATTTTCATGGAAGACGAAAGCCGTAGCATCGGGAAAGTATGGATACCCGATGAACTTTTCAGACAAATAAGGCAAGCACCGGTAGTTGTTCTTCAAACGCCTACTCAAGAACGTTTACAACGCCTCGTAAAAGATTATACCCCTGATAAAGAAGTAAAATCAGCACTACGCAATTCCGTGCTGAAAATTGAAAAACGCCTCGGCGGATTAAGAACAAAAAACAGCCTAAAAGCAATAGACGAAGGAGATTATTTTTCGGCTGCCAAAGAAATTTTACCCTATTATGATAAAACATATAGCTACGGCCTATCAAAACGCGAAAAAAAATCTTTATTTAAGCTTGAAGTTCTCAAAAAAAATATGGATATTGCAACTTCAAATCTTTTAAAATCAGATTTACTAAATCAAATATTAAAATTTCACAAGCCTAGCAATGAGTAAAATTCTTTTTCCAGTAGAGATTACTGAAAACCAAATAAATTCTTTTGTTTATTCAGCAAAACTTGCCAGTGCCCTTAATGCCGAACTTATTTTATTATCCGCCATACCAAACCCACCTGAGGACCATGGCTTTAAAGAGAATCAAAACTACTTAAATACTGAAATTCAAAAAATAAATAATTTCATCGAAAAACTCAAAACAAAGTATATAGAGCGTTTTTCGCCTTTAGGAGATTTTTTAAAAATAAAAATAGAATATCGCTATAAAGAAGGCAACTTAATGCATCATATCTTCTCCGCCTGTGAGAGTGAAAACATAGACTTAATTGCATTTACATTATATAATAAACGAAACAAAGACGAACGACATGCCCGTTCGCTCACCGAAAAATTTGCCCGAAAAAAGGTCGACATCCTAGTTCTTCCCGAAGATTCCTATTTCCTTCACCTCAGCAACATTGTTTATGCCACCGATTTTGAGAATAAAATAAGTCTGGAGAATTTAGAAAAAACAGTGAAAATTTCGCATAAATTTAAAGCAAGACTTCATATTCTTCACGACCAACAAATATCCAGAGATTCTGAAGAATTTAACTATATAAGTAAATTAAGACATTCTAAAAAATCAAAGATTAAAATTTATCGCAAGCAAAATTTAACAGAAATCATGCACTATATTTATACGAATGAGATAGATTTGATGATTCTTCAAAAAAAAGAGCGTACCTTTTTCAGTAAAATATTTGACTCCAGCTTTGAAAATAAAATTTTAATTCAGACTAAAATTCCTGTTTTTATTCTAAATAAGTAATTGACCACACAGCTGTCAGCACTAAAACAACAGAGGTTTAACTTTCAATAAGTTAAACCTCATGTATTGTAGCCCGTAGGGGAATCGAACCCCTGCTACCAGAATGAAAATCTGGCGTCCTAACCGCTAGACGAACGGGCCATATTTCTGTTTTGCGAGTGCAAAGAAAAATGTTTTTTTTATTTCTGCCAAATTTATTTTGAAAAAAAGTGTTTTTTTTCAAAATATTTTATCCACTAATCACACACATATCACATATGTCTGATAATCAAGCCACAAAATATTAGAAACTGATTCAGTATTAATCATACTAATCCTTTTATCCTATTTAATCAAAGATAAGACAATTATTTATAAAAGAAGTAAAAACTTTATACATTTGTATTATGCAAACAGATATTAAGCAAGCATTTTTAAAAGCAAGCAATTATTGTAGCAAACGCGAAGCCTGTATATTTGATATTAAAAAAAAACTTTATCAGTGGCAAATACCGGAAAATTTATATTCAGAAATCATCGACCTATTGATAAAACAAAACTATATCAATGAAAACCGATATGCCGAAGCCTTCGTAAACGACAAATATAAATTTAATCACTGGGGACGCCTAAAAATCAAACATGCCTTATTATCAATAAATATAGACAATAAATACATCAGCAAAGCTTTGCAAAACATCAATGAAACAGAGTACTATACTTTTGCTCAAAAGAGCATTTGCCAAAAAGCTAAAACCTTAAATTTTGATGATTATATAAAATCAAAACAAAAATTAATTCGCTATATACTGGGCAAAGGCTATGAACCAGAATTGGTACAAAAAATAACAGATGAATGTATTAACAAAATCTTAAGAAAAAAGGAAGGATGAAGTCACTCAGTCCCAAATATTTTTTTTATTTTTGTTCACTTCAATAAACGAACCAAATGATACAATCAAAATTGTCTAATGTAGGCGAATCCATTTTTAGTATAATGTCAAATATGGCCAATGAATACAAGGCCATAAATTTATCACAAGGCTATCCTGATTTTCAGGTTTCTTCCTCATTAATAGACAAAGTGACCAAACATATGCAGAAAGGCGAGAACCAATATGCACCGATGCCCGGTTTACTGTCTTTACGAGAGAAAATAGCCCAAAAAACGGCTAAGCTCTATGGCGCAGAATACGACCCTTTTACAGAAATAACAATCACTTCTGGAGCAACACAGGCCTTATTTACCGCATTTACTGCATTTCTTAAAGAAGATGATGAGGTTATTATTTTTGAACCTGCTTATGACCAATATGCGCCGGCTATTCGCATAAATGGAGCAAATCCTGTATACGTAACGCTAAAAACCCCTAACTATAAAATAGACTGGGAAGAAGTAAAAAAAGTAATCAACGCACGCACTCGAATGATTATTCTTAATTCACCACACAATCCGACAGGGTCAGTACTTAATACTAATGATTTTTCCGAGCTAGAGAGAATTGTAGCCGGGAGTAAAATACTCATTGTAAGTGATGAAGTTTATCAACACATCATTTTTGATGACGTTGAACACCAAAGTATTGCGCGCTATCCTAAATTAAAAGAAAGAAGTATTCTTATTGGCTCTTTCGGAAAAACCTTTCATGCTACCGGCTGGAAAATAGGATATGCCATAGCCCCGCAAAACATAAGCAAAGAATTCCGCAAAATACACCAATTTGTGGTATATGCCGTAAATCACCCGATGCAGCACGCCATAGCCGAGCATTTGGAAAACGAAAACAAATATCTCCTGCTGGGTAAATTTTATCAACAAAAAAGAGATTATTTCGTAAAATTAATTAACGAAAATACTCGTTTTGAGGTTATTCCTTCTCATGGCACTTATTTCCAACTTCTCTCTTTTAAAAAGATTTCAGATTTAAGTGATGTTGAATTTGCCGAAAATCTAGTAAAAAATCAAGGAGTAGCCTCTATTCCTGTTTCAGCCTTTTATCACGACAAAATAGACCATAAAGTACTGCGTTTTTGTTTTGCTAAATCAAACGAAACACTTGAAAAAGCAGTAAAACGTTTACAAAAATCATAGAGATGAATATATTAGTTTTAGGCTCAGGTGGACGTGAACATGCCATCAGCAAAAAGATTGCCCAGAGCAAGCAATTAACTTCATTATACGTAGCTCCGGGCAACCCAGGAACATCTGAAATAGCCAATAATATTCCCTTAGCAATTGACGATTTTGATGCTATTGCTGATTTTTGTTCTACAAAAAAAATTGATTTTGTTGTTGTTGGCCCTGAAGTTCCACTGGTCAAAGGGATCACAGACTTTTTAAATCAGGATACGCGAACAAAACACATTTGTATTATCGGCCCCAACAAAAATGCCGCACAATTAGAAGGTAGCAAAGATTTTTCTAAAGCTTTCATGATACGCCATAATATTCCCACCGCTCGCTACAAAACTTTTACACAAACCAATATTCAACAAGGAAAAAATTTTCTCGGCACACTCAAGCCCC
>CAYQXT010000159.1:0-8377 GCA_964421365.1 uncultured Bacteroidaceae bacterium | reverse complement strand
TGGAGCTTGTACTATTTAACTTTTTTAAAAAAATATCATGAGTTATAGATTAAAAACATATGATTACAAAAGGGTATATGTCTGGCAAATTCCTGTACGTTTTTTTCACTGGATAAATGTTTTATGTATCACGGTTTTGGCGATAACCGGATTTGTTATTGCCAATCCGCCGGCCATAAATCTGGCAGTGGAAGCTTCTCACAGCTTTTGGTTTGGATATATACGCCTAATTCACTTTAGTACTGCATTTATTTTTATTGCCAATCTATTTTTCAGGTGGTATTGGTCTTTTGCGGGCAACGATTTTGCATCTATTAAAAATTTAGTTCCCTATAATAAAAACCGGTGGAAAAATTTATTGTATGTACTAAAGGTTGACGTTTTACTAATGAAAGATAAGGAAGAATCTATTAATAACTTAAGTATAGGGCATAATACTGTGGCCGGTTTATCCTATTTTATTCTGATGATAATATTTCTTATTCAGGTAGTTACAGGCCTTGCGCTATATGCTCCCACCTCATCGTGGTTTTTTCCCCATCTATTTAGATGGGTTACCGATTTGTTTGGCAATGAATCAAGTGTGCGCTACACTCACCATTTAATGACATGGATGGTTATTGCCTTTTCAGTTATTCACATGTATCTTGTTTTCTATCATGATTATGTGGAAGGTAGGGGTGAAACTTCGGCTATGATTAGTGGTTTTAAGTTTGTACTAAAAAAACGGGTTAAAAAGACGGAAGAGGAGAAATAATCGAGCTAAAAGTAAAAGTTTAACCTCAGGCTAAATCTTTACCTAATTAGTGTGCATCTATAAAGTCGGAAATAATACGTTTGGATTTAGTTGTAATTGGACTTTGTAGATGGACACTAATTTAGTATGGCAGGGATATACTCTAATCCGTACCACGCGATTCATTAACTTAACAAAACAGGAATAAATGGAAGATAAAAAAATTGACCGCTTACAGGAGAATTACTATCAAACTAAAGGATTTTACGACCAGAAAAAAAAAGGACAAAGTCTGATTCTCGGAATAGGGAATTACCTTATGGGGGATGAAGGCGTAGGAGTCCACGCCATACATACATTGGCAGATATGAATTTGCCTAAATATGTGGACATTTTGGATGGTGCTACCGGCAGTTTTGAGTTGATTCCTATATTAGCATCCTACGATAAAGTAATTATGATAGATGCCACTATGGATAACAAAGAAGCGGGTACAGTGAGCGTTTTATACCCGCATTTTGCCGCTGATTTTCCAGTTGCCTTGAGTTCGCATGATATTGGACTGAAAGATTTATTTGATGCCTTAGAATTCAAAGGTGAAATGCCCCACCTAATTCTCATTACGGTAAGTATAAAAGAAATCCTTGCGATGAAAATAGAATTGAGCAAGGCCGTAGAAGCTTCACTACCGATAGTTGCCAAAAAAGCTTTGAGTCTAGCAGAACAAATAGACAAAGGTGAATTACTTAACGATAATAAAAACTAAAAATGTCAAATCTACCTTTTTTTTTAGGCACTTTAGCAGCAATAGTGCACGTTCTTTCCGGCCCAGACCACTTGGCAGCGATAGGCCCCATTGCCTTAAACGAAAAAAAGAAATCATGGTTAGTTGGACTCGGCTGGGGATTAGGCCATTCCTTAGGAATGTTCCTAATTGGTATTCTTTTTTATTTTTTTCGCGAATTTATTCCGATCGAAGCTATCTCGGCTCACAGCGAAAAACTTGTAGGTATATTATTGATTGCAATAGGATTATGGGCTTTTTACCGCCTCAAATCGCAAAAACACCATTCTCATATTCATGCGCATAAAGATACAAATGGCAACTTGATTTTACATTCTCATCAACACACTCACCAACAAAGTTCTACGCATACACATTCACATAGCGAAAAAAAATTCAAAAGCATGTACACAGCATTGGGAATTGGCACTCTACATGGCTTTGCAGGTGTATCACATATTATCAACCTGTTACCCACTTTGGCTTTTAAGCACCAACACGAAGCCATTCTTTATCTGGCCGGTTTCGTAGCCGGTACCATTCTTGCCATGATTACTTTCTCTCTTATATTAGGCATTATAGGCCTATATACAGACGAAGGCAAGAAAAAACTAAGTTATAACATTTTAAATATCATTGCTGGAACTATAGCCGTATGTGTAGGATTTTTCTGGCTATTAACAAATTAGTGCCCTCCTCTTTCATTTTCCAAGAAAAATAGTACTTTTGAGTAAGAAAAAAAAATTTTTACCGTTTATACTAAGCCGATTTTGAAATTTGTAACTACTTCTTGATAACTTGCAGATGTTCTATAATGAGCAAAATAAAGCATACAAAATGCGATACCGGTACGGTATAAAAACTGATACTTAAGCACTATCAAATTGATTAAAAATATATTTGTACTTACTTACTTATTTATTAAATAAATACAAACATAAGCATAATAAACATGGTAACTATTCGGTATGATTTTCTTAAAATGAAAGACTAATGATAGAAATTGCGCGTAAAGAAATTAATGGTTTTTTGAGTTCTCTTACTGCCTATATTGTAATCCTTATTTTTTTACTGGCAAGTGGACTGATTTTATGGATTTTACCAGGCCAGAATAATATTTTAGATAATGGACAGGCTTCGATGGAGCTATTTTTCATTATCTCACCATGGGTATTTCTTTTTCTGGTGCCGGCAGTAAGCATGCGATTAATTGCCGAAGAAAAAAGAACCGGAACCATCGAATTTTTGCTAACCAAACCTATTAGCGACTGGCAATTTTTGGGAGGTAAATTTTTAGCCGGTCTACTCTTAGTTCTTTTGTCCATTTTACCCACATTTAGCTATGTATTCACAGTCTATCATTTGGGCGACCCCGTTGGGATTATGGACACAGGAGCAACAATTGGCTCTTACATCGGTTTGATTTTTCTGGCTGCGGTTTATGTTTCTATTGGCATATTTTCCTCTTCCCTAACCGAAAATCAAGTGGTTGCCTTTCTTATTGCAATTATCCTATCGCTGTTGATGTATCTTGGGTTCGGTGCTTTTGCTGATTTTTTTAAAAGTGGGAATTGGGCTAATTTCTTAACTAATCTCGGCATAGAAAAGCATTATTTGTCAATTTCCCGCGGTCTGATTGATTCGCAAGACATTTTCTATTTCCTAAGTATTATCGCTTTTTATCTTATGGCTACAAAACTTGTGCTCGAAAGCAGAAAATGGAAATGATTGGAAATGGTTAATTATGAATTTCACTAACAATATACCATTAACAATCAATAATTAAAGAAATGTGGTTTTTCTTAAAAATCTTAAAATATAAGTAAATGAAAATAACAAAAAGACTTAAATCATACCTTCGTTTTAGCCTATTTATACTTCTTCTTTTTATTTTAAATACCATTTTTTCAAAATATCCTTTTCATTTGGATTTAACGCAGGAAAAGCGTTATTCATTAAATCCCAAAACGATTCAATTACTCAAAAGCTTAGATGCACCGATAAATATAAAAATATACCTTAAAGGAAATATTCCACTCAAATTCAAAAATTTTCAGCGCGTCCTTCGTCAGGAATTATCTGAATTTCAGCGTTTTGCCAGTGACAATATTCGATATAAATTTATTAATCCAACGAAAAGTGCTACTAAAAAAGAGCGTTTCAAAATGTACGATTATTTGCATAAACACGGTATTACACCCATAGAAATTAAGCAAGCAGGCGTAGAAAAAAAATCAGAAACCATGCTTTTCCCTGCTGCAATAATAAGCTACAAAGGCAAAGAATCAGGAGTAAATTTATTACAGAGCAGCTACCGATATAAAGCGGGTAGCCCCGAAAATATTAACCAGTCTATCGAAAATCTGGAGTACGAATTCAG
Source organism: uncultured Bacteroidaceae bacterium (assembly GCA_964421365.1). Lineage (GTDB taxonomy): Bacteria > Bacteroidota > Bacteroidia > Bacteroidales > DYOH01 > CAYQXT01. The sequence goes on along the minus strand of CAYQXT010000159.1, from coordinate 4,477 downwards.
CAATACTATTCGTAAACTAATGCGTAAAAAAATACAGAAAATAGCCTTTATAGAAGGGCAGGGCGAATTATCTCAACTAGAGACTACCTCTATAATCAAATCATTATCTGAATATTATGAAGTTGACAGAGGAAGTTTAGACGGTCAACTTAATAAATTGAATAACTATAAAGCATTGATTATAGCCTCGCCGATATATCGCTTTAGCCATGTGGATAAATATATTCTCGACCAGTATTTAATGCAAGGCGGCAATTTACTCTTTCTACTCGAAGGGGTAAACGTGCGAATGGACAGCCTGAATAATCAGAAAACAACCTTGGCTATGCCCATGAGTGTCAATCTCGATGATATGCTTTTTAAATACGGGCTTAGAATTAATTCCGACCTTGTTGAAGATTTAAGATGCTCAAAAATTGGGCTATCTACAAAATCTTACGACAATAAAACCGAAATAAAATGGTTTCCGTGGTATTTTTTCCCGATGTTGGTGAGTCCTAATACACACCCAATCAACAAGTATATTGATTTAATCCGGACTGAATTTATTAGTACCATAGATACAGTAAATCATACACCGGGCGTACGAAAAACTGTTTTACTATCCAGTTCCAAAGCCTCAAGAATTACGGCTGTTCCGCTGGCTTTATCCTTTCAGGATTTGAATTTACCACCAAATAAAGCATCCTTTAATCACAAACCGCTACCAGTAGCGGTTTTACTCGAAGGCAAGTTTACTTCGCTTTTTAAAAATCGAATTCCGCCATTGAGTGAGAAGGACTTTAAACCGCTTAATCAGAGTAAAAAAGCGAAAATAATAGTAATTTCGGATGGCGATATAATCCGCAATATTGTTTCTCCGGCAGGAAATCCCTATCCCTTAGGATTCGACCGTTACTCGCAATATACTTTCAAAGGGAATACGCAGTTCCTCCTCAATGCGCTTAATTATCTATGCGATGATAATGGATTAATGACTGTAAGAAACAGAGAAGTAAAACTACGATTATTGGATAAAACCAGAATTAAGAAGGAACGGACTTTCTGGCAATTTATAAATATTGGCATACCTATTCTTTTTCTACTTGTTGGAGGATTATTATTTGTATTTTTAAGGAAAAGAAGATACAAATAGAATAGTGAATTATTAATGGTAAATTGACAATGTGAGAATTGAATTTATAATATCTCTGCCAGAGTTTTATTTCCGGCAGAGATATTATAAAAATTATTTTCCAAAAGAACGGGTGTTCTTGATAACCGGATATTCTATCCCATTTTTATATAAAGCAGAGGCCATTTGTACCACTTTAGCACCAACCAACAGTTGCTTAATCATCCCTTGGGCATCATGAACCCCCGTAGAAGCAGCCAAATCAATCTTTAATTTTGATGACATAATAACCAGCCAACGTAAAGAAAGAGCTATATCATCGGGGCTACTAAGTACATGTCCTTGTGTTATTTTCATCTTGTCCGTATCAATATCTGGTATATAAAATTTATTAAATAGTACTAAACCTTTTGCTCCTGCCGCTTCAAAACGTTGCATCATGTTGGCCAGATTAGAAAAATAATAGCTAATTTTTAGGCTAAAAGGTATTTTAATCTGTTTTTTTACTTCTTCTATAATCTGGAAATAAATTTTCTCATTTTCTTCAGCAGAATGTTCCAAATCCGTAGGAAGGATGAATAAATTCAGCTCTAAAGCATCTGCTCCGGCTTCTTCGATACGTTTTGGAAAATAAGTCCACTGGTCAGCAGTTACGCAATTTATACTGGCCATCACCGGAATATCAACAGCCTTTTTAGCCTCTTCAATAAAGTGTAGATATTTTGTTGTAGCTTCTTCGTGATGGTCTTCATTTTCATAAAATTCAAGAGTTTCAGGATAGATGAAACCATGCGAAGCCATCTTTTTGGCACTGATATCCAAATCCATCAAGATTTCTTCTTCGAATAAAGAACGAAGCACAACAACCCCCCATTCCGCTGTTAGCCAACTTTTTAATATTATCAACAGATTCAGTCATTCCGGAACATGCAGCAATCAAAGGATTGCGAAGTTTTATTCCTAATTATTTGTTTTTAAGTCCATAATACTTATATTTTATTATCTAAAAAAAGATCTTGTGTCTTTGGGATAAAACTCAAAGGGTAAATTAATGGTTTCGCTAAAAGCCTCGCCAACTTCCAGCATATCTTCATCAAATTGTGCATAAAACCAATATACAACAACATCGTTTCCATTATTATACAAATTTTCGAGTTTCAGAAGAATTTCAAAAACCATTTTATGCGAAGCTGAACTCAGTAAGCTAAAATCAAATTTTGAAATAAGCTTATCCGCAAAATCATTAATGCTATCAAGCCAATCCAGTACACGCTTATAAACCATATACGTATCGGGAGCATATGAGGGACCAGAAATTTCGAAAATCAGATTTTGAATATCTAAATGTATTAGAGGCGAATCTTCTTCGGGCTCTATATAAATCTTATTATTGAGGCTACTCATAAATTTAATTTTGTTTGATGCGTAAATTTAAGATTTTTTTTAGAACTCTGGCAAATCCTTTCACTTTTTTAATGGATTTTTACCAATCCTTTATGAAAAAAACTAGTTTAAATATTGCTCAATCACTATATCTAAATGCAAATATTTTTTATCACAACGACAATACACTCAATATTAAACATTTAAAAGAACACTTCATAATTTTAAAGCCTTATTCCTCCTTTTGAGTTTCAATTTTGAAATCATCATCTAAAAAAGAACTTGGATAAAGCGTTTTTTTTGGTAGAATTTTTAAAATAAGCGGAAGAATGACAGTTCCAGCAGGGAGCATTAAAATGGAAAAAGAAGGAATCACTTTTAGGATGTCCATCAATTGTTCTCGTACTTTTGCTTTTTCATCCATATTTAGAGACATTTTTGTCGATTTACGCAGCAAAACCAAAAGTTCTCTACTTTCGACTATTTCTTTACTAATTTTTTCTTTATTCCTCTGAAGCTGAGCCTGAATATTTGTTTGTAGTTTTAATTTCAGTTGCTTTACTTTTGGATGAAAGTGAAAAATTCGTTTTTCTTCCGAGAAAATATAGTGTTCAATAAATTCGATACTTTCCATTTGTTCAGATTCATTAAGATAAAAAGCAGGAAGAAGATTATCAAACAAATTTTGTTCGCTACTACTAAAATCCATATCCAACCAAATGCTTAAATAGAAAAACTCAAAACGATATTTTTTTTCTGATTGTTTAAATACTAGAGCATCACTTTCGTCTTTTACGTTTGTTTGACTACTCTCTTGCTCTATTTTTTTCCAAAAATATTTTTCATTTCTGTTCTTCTTTGCTTTATTGAATAGCGGTCTTAGTAAACTTGCAATATTATATTTAAATGCGGGAATAAACGAACTATTTAAATCATTATCCAAAAGATGGTTAAAAGCAAAATAATCTACAAAAAATAAAATTTTAAAATCATTTCTCTGCATAAATTTTATTTTATTTTCTGTACTAAAGATTCTTTGCTGAATACGCCTCTCAAGAGTTAAACTTTCGGATTTATCCGTAGATATTACCACAAGAAAAGAATTTAAAACCTCTTTAAAATCCAAATTATTTTTTTTGTGGCTGAAAAGTAAAAAAAGGGAAAAGAGATACCAGAATTCATTCTTTTCAAAAAAATTAAATTTATCCCAGCTAATCTTATTTATGAAATCGGGCATATAAACAAAATCACCAAACATGAACTCTTTGTTTCTTAAATAGATATAAATAGAATATTCGGATTCAAAACTCAAATTTATATCTTTGAATATAGTGATCAATTTATCTATTTGCATGATTTTTCAGGCAAGATACAAAATTAATTGTAATCAGGGATAGGAAATTCAATCAGAAACTGAATATTTTTGGAGTCAACAATTTTAAAATCAATAGTTCCATTAAGGAAATCCAACTGTTTTTTTGCAATAAACACAGGTATTCCAAATCGGGGTTGTTTGATTACAGCCCGCAGATCTTTATCAAGATAGCGAGCAATGTGGTTAATAGTTGTTTTATTCAGATATTCTTCGGAAGTGAATGAGGTAAAAAGTTGTAAATTTCGTGCTTTCTTCGTAGCCTGAATTTTTAATAATCCTTTTTTCATCAAAGACACAAGGTATTCTATAAGTACAACCCAAATTATTTCAAGAAGATGTTCTGGTAGTTGAATAAAAAAATCCGAATTTTTATTTAAAATTTCAATCTGAATAGTATCATTCAAATTATATTTAGGGCAAATATGGTTTATAACATTTTGTTCTACACTCTTTATCAAATGCTTAGTTCGACAAGCGCCTTTCCCTTCCTCTTCGTTGTTTATTAATTTGGTGTAATCTGCGATATAGTCAACATACTGAACTAGAGAATCTTCAGCCCGAAGAATAAAATTGAGATACCTTTTTTTTTCAGTCAAGCTCAATTT
>CAYQXT010000158.1:0-8393 GCA_964421365.1 uncultured Bacteroidaceae bacterium | reverse complement strand
TTACGCCTATTTGTTCTAAGGCATAAACGATTAGCTCTGCACCTGTTTTTTTCATTTTTTATGATTTAGAATTTTGTATAATGTGTTCGGCTGCTTTTTTGGCGGTAAAAATACAAGTGGACAAAAAAGTGCCTTCCAAAGCTCTTTTCCCATGTGAACCTCCACCTCCAAAACCGGCTGCTTCTCCTACTGCATAAAGGTTTTTAAATTCTATATCATCCTGACTGAGCACCTGAGATTTGAGATTAGTACGGATGCCGCCTAAACTTTTGCGCGAAAGTATATTCTCTTTGATAGCTACTAATGGATAGGCTTTTTTATCATTAATCTTTTGGAAATGACAGGTTCTGATTTTATCGCCGCGATATTGTCGGGTATGTTCAATCCGGCGGATTTGCTCGTCATTCCATATGCTTTTGCCTCGCTCAAAATTAGCATCATAGCTGTTTATCGACTTTTTGAGTTCGTTGATGTCAACATCATTAGTACCCATGTGCTTATTCATTTTTTCGGCTAATTCTTCTATACTGAATGCCGTGATATATTCGGGTGATTTTTCTTCTAAGGTTTTAATTAATTCTTTATTGCCAAAGAGTAAGGAATATAAAAATGCCAGTATTTTTTTATTTTTAATCCCTGAATTGAATTCTGAACCGGAGACAGATAGTTCTTTGTAAACTATTTTTTTGTTCAGTACCTGCCATGAATATTGTTTTTCTTGTTCGCAAATTTTAGTAACCAAATACCGGGTATCAAAGGCCGTAATTAAAGGAACTTCGTTTTGTCCTATTCGTTGTCCTTTAAAATTAAGCCAAAGAGCTGATTTGGGTGGGACCAAACTGATACCATGATTGGGGCGTTTGGGAAAAGGGTGTGGAATACCGGCGGCATAATTCCACATGAGGTCTAAATGTACTATTTGTCCGCCAATTCTTGCTACTTCATCGTGTATTAAGCCGTCTGAGAAGTGATGCGAGCCATTTAAAATGGTCTTTGGCGCTTTGTTCCAGTCCTTATGCCAGTTTTTTCTGACTTTTTCGAGGCTGCCATTAATTCCTCCTGTGGCAACGATATAATTTTCAGAGAGGCATTCAAAGAGTGTTTCTGTGGTTTCGTTGAGACCTGTCAGGCGAGTGATTTTATTTTTTTGTGATTCAAATTTTTCGGCTTTATGCTCGTGTAGAATTTGTAATTTATAAAAATTTGGATGATTCTTGAGGTATTTGATCACTGCTTCTGTAAGACCAAAACCGGTTCCCCAAACCATATGAAAGCGTGGAACGGAATTGCCGGGCTGAAAAAGGCCGCGTTCTACCCAATGAACAACAGGAAAATAGCTCACTTTCTTGTGCCTAACCCACTGATAAACTTCTTGCGTGGAGTCTAGAAAATATTCGGCCCATTTTTTACCCCAGATTTCATCATCTGCAAATTCAGCAAAGGAAAACCAGTCTTTTTTTGCCTGTTCTATGCTGTCTTTTATACCTAATCTTTTTTGTTGGGGTGAGTTAATGTAAAACATACCACCAAATGACTCTTTAGCTAAACCGCCTAAATTTTCGGACTTCTCTCTATCCAGAAGAATAACCGTTTTCCCGGCTTCTAATAATTCAATGGCAGCTGTTAAGCCAGCTATGCCTGCGCCAATTATTGTGGTATTTGCATTGTAGGTCTTCATAGAATGTGAAGTTTGAGGTGAAAGTAATTATTTTTTTAAGATTTAAAACTTTTTTAACATTTTTCTCTTCTACTTTGATTCTTAGGAAAATATTGAATTCACAAAGAAGTTATCAACAAGTCTGTATGTTGTATTATAGGTTGATTTGCTAATTTGTTAACAAGTTTATGAACCATGATTTGTTCATAATTTTTTTTTTTTTTATAATTGCATTGTGAAAAGGTTTAAAACAGACATACCCCATTTTGAGCGTCGGATAAAATATCGCTTATATAAAGCAAAAACTCGGCGCAAAAAGTTTGCGATTCAGGAGAGCGTATTCCATGATGGTTATTTTTTGGTTTACGATGGGAAAGAGTTTCTTTCTTATGGTAATGATAAGCTATTTAATCAATTAACTATCCAGAATCAGTTAACTGAATATTTGCTGAATAATACTTATCAAATGAAATTACCCTTTTAGACTTTTATTTTGGTCAACTTTAAATGTTACTCGAATTTTTCGCCAGATTTCATGCGCCATAGTTTAAGATTTCGCAAAAAAACACTGTAAGCTGACAGAACTGATATGACAAAACCATGAACGCCATCGAGAAAACCAGCCTTTAGAATGTAATGTTTAAAAAAACGAAAGCCGGGCTTTATGCACAAATGGTATAAACCTACGTGTTTGATTTTTTGTAGCCTGTCTTTTGCGCCATAAGTAGCGTATTTGTTCATCTTTTGATAATAATCTTCAAAATTTTTGTAGGTATAATGGAGTAATTTGTGCTTTAGCTTACCTACTTTACCCTGAGTAATAATTTCTTCGTGTACATTTTTTTCTTCGTAACGGCATTGGCTTTTGCGAAATAAGCGTATCACTGCATCATTCTGCCAGCCGCTAAATCGGATTAATTTTCCCATAAAATAATTAGAGCGGTATATCCAAAAAGCAGCATGGTCAGAAGGTTTTGATAAGAAATTCTGTATTTCTTGTTGTAATTCAGGCCTTACTCTTTCATCGGCATCTAAGATTAATATCCATTCGTTGCTAGCCTGTGGGATTGCCCAATTTTTTTGGTCTGCTGCATTTTTATACTTATGTTGCCAGACTTTATCCGTATATTTTTTTGCTAATTCAGGCGTTTTATCTGTACTAAAAGAATCAACCACAATTATTTCATCGGCAAAAGAAACCGATTGTAAAACAGCTTCAATGTGCTGCTCTTCGTTCCTCGTGGTGATAATTACGCTTAATTTTTCCATTTTAATCTGTTTATATTTATCACATAGATACATAGATAATAAAAGAAAGATTTTTAAACCTGATAAGTCATTTTAGTACATATAATGAATTTTTTTAAAATTTTCTGTGTATAATACTGACTCTTAGCTGAAAAACAAAGAGTAAATAGTGAAAAATTCTTATCCTATATTACTTTTTTATTATCATATTTAGAACTATTTACTTTTAACTAATCTCTTTTCACTTATATTTGCTCGTGTGTGGCTTAATTATTATCTCAGGCACTGTCTGTTTTTCTCCATTCTGGCGAGTACAAAAATAGGCTATAAAAGAATGCAAAAAAAGTAGAACCAGCTTGAGTTTCAAAGGTGTCTTCTGTAAGCATTGATAATAACATGATAGTAAATAAAATACTGAAATAAATATTTTTCCTTTTCGTCAAAAAGTAAGGAATAATTAAGGCCAATAGGCATAAAGTTCCGCCGAATATTCCAAAACTAATATAAAAACTTAAAAATTGATTGTGCGTTCGGAAACGGAAATTGGGGAAAAGTTGCGTTTTGTCTGTCTTGTATTGCTCCGAAAAAGCCTCTTTTATATCGCCTTCGCCTACACCTGTAAGGTAGTTTTTTTGCAGAATGTGCCAACCTGCTTTCCAATATTCTAATCGTTGTGTGAAAGTATGGCCGGAGGGATTATTACCATAATAATACAGAAATATACCGGAAATTAATTTGTATGTCCTTTTATATAAAGCTGATTTTTTAGAGAAAATATAATTAGCCAAACCATTTTGCAAATTTTTGAAATCCTGTTTATTGAGAGAATTTACTCCAAGCGCATTTTTTGGTAGTGATTTGGATGTTAAATAACGGGATAGGAGCGTGTAAAAATTGGGCTGATTTTCTAAAGGATAATGCCTTTCGTATTTTCTTTCCCATGTCTGTTTTAATTCCGGCATATTTAGATCTATTCCTACAAAATGACCATTTTCGACCAAATGAAGCCTGAGAAAAAGATTTTCGTTTCCTTTTAAACCGTTTTTTTTGCATTGCTGAGCGAAAGATTCATCGGGGAAAAAATCATCGGCTACTTTTATTATGTATGTTAAAGGAATTAGTAGAAAAATCAGGCTAAAGATAATTATCTGTTTTGATTTTTTAAGTTGTTTGCTTAAAAATAGCGGGACTAAAATAATGGCAATTATTATTCCGCTTAAAGCACTTATAAACAATAAGTAAACAATAAGAAAAGCTATTGAGAGGAGATGCAATAATTTAATTTTTTTATTTCTCTGCCGGAAAAATTCGATACCATGAAAGTATAAACTGGCTGTAAGTATCAGGCTAAAACGGATATGCGAAATAAACACAGAATACTGTCGGTGGTCTGCTTTGGGGTTTTGCAAATATTGGTTTAGGCTAAAGAAGAAAGCTACTAAAATTGTTGCTGTAAAGAGCCAGAGCATAATCCTCCATTGTTTGTAAGTGATTCCGCCAAAAGTGAAGAAAGCAAGCGGAAATAATATCCATGCTATTTTTATACGCAAATCGTTGGCTGCAAAGCTAAAATCATGCGTCCAAAGTAGTCCAAGCACATGTATGAAGTAAAATAGTGATAGCCAGAGACTTTTTTTGTCTGATACGAATTCTCGAAGCTTCGCAAAACCGGTAAATAGCAACAAAAAACCGAATAGAAAATAGCCAAGTCCTGTAGTAAAGGGCGAAACAAGCATACTTATTTCTAAAAATGAAACCAAAAAAAAGAAAATTTTTGATTGCTTTTTTGTTAAATATGAACGGATTTTATTGACGGATAATGGCATTTTATCTATTTATATTTTTAGAATTTTCACATTTTCTAAATTAGTACCGATCTATTATGTCGAAAAATATAAAAATATGGCAACGAATGCACGAATAACTTTTTTAAAATATATAATTGTGTGTAAGTTAGTTGAATTTCAGTAAGTTATCCATGTGCTCGCGATTGTTGGACAGGCGGGGGATTTTGTGTTGGCCGCCCATTTTCCCGCGTGATTTTAGCCAGTCGTAAAATTGATTGTTGCGTGCTACAATAATTTCCGGTTTATCGAGAGCTATACTTTTATAGCGTTTGGCTTCGTAATCAGAATTTAGTGTTTTTAGTGTGTTGTCTAATATATCGTTAAAATGTTTCAAATTGTCGGGAGGGTGTTCAAATTCTATAAGCCACTGGTGGCGGCCTTTTTGCCCTGAATTGGCATAAACAGGAGCAGCGGTATATTCTCTAATAATGGCTTTTGTGCGTGCCGATGCTTCTTTTAATGCTTTTTCGGCATTATCGATTATTAATTCTTCGCCAAAAGCATTGATAAAATGTTTTGTGCGACCCGTAATTTTTATTTTGTAGGGTAAAATTGAGGTGAACATGACGGTATCACCAATCATATAGCGCCATAGGCCGGAATTGGTAGAGATGATCAGGGCGTAATTTACTCCTTTTTCTACTTCAGCAATGCTCAACACACGTGGATTCTGCTTTCCTAATTCATCTAAAGGCATAAATTCGTAAAAAATTCCGTAATCCAGCATAAGTAGCATATCTGTGCTGTTATAATTGTCCTGAATAGCAAAAAAACCTTCGGAAGCATTATATGTCTCCATGTAATGCATTTGTGAAGAAGGAATTAGCTGTTTGAATTGTTCGCGATAAGGTTCAAAACTCACGCCTCCATGAATGAATAATTCCAGATTTGGCCAGATGTCTAGTAAATTGTTGGTGCCTGCGATTTCAAAAATGCGTTTGATGAGTACAAGTGTCCACGAGGGGACACCGGAAATGGAAGTAACATTATCGGTCATGGTTTTGCACGCCATTTTTTCGATTTTTTCTTCCCATTCGTCCATAAGGGTGATCTTTAAATCCGGGGTGCGAATAAAATGTACCCAAAATGGCAAATTCTGAATCAAAACGGCCGATAAATCACCATAATAAGATTCATTACTCAAATTGTTAATCTGATGACTCCCCCCTATAATCAGTCCTTTGCCTCTGAATAAACGAGCATCAGGATTTTGGGAGTAATAAATAGCTGTGGCATCTTTACCGCCTCTAAAATGGCAGTCTTCGAGCGTATCACGGCTCACAGGAATGAATTTCGACTTGTCGTTGGTTGTGCCGGAAGATTTGGCAAACCATTTGATCTCACCTGGCCAGAGGACGTCCTCTTCTCCTTTTAAGACTCGCTCTATATAAGGTTTTAGGCTATCATAATCATGTATCGGAACTTGTTGCTGAAAGTTTTGAATGTCTTTAAGTTTCCGAAAATTATATTTCAAACCAAAGTGGGTGTCTTTTGCTTTGGATAGTAACTCAAAGAGCATTCCTGTCTGTACTTCCACCGGATTTTGCTTGAAAAAATCAATTTGGTTTAATCGTTTCAACATCATCCAGGAAACTAAGGAATTGATAATCGGCATTTTTTAAAATTACGAATTGAAATTTATTTTGTTTATAATTTAGTGTTCATCCATAATATCCAATTTTTATTGGTAATTAGTTATCTTAATATCCGTCTGACCGCTTCAAGTGGTCAGACGGATATGTTTTTTAGAATGGGCACTAAATTATAGATTAATATTTGCGGTTCAGGATAGAAGAGTAAATCACGGCTTTTTTAGCATCAAATTTAGATTTTTTCTTTTTTGTTTTTGATTTGTCTTCTTTTTCTTTTTCTTTTTTATATTTTAAAATAGGTTCTAAGTTAGGAGTGCTAACACTTCCTTCTTCTTCGGCCGAAATTCCCATTTCATCTACTATTTCCCTGTTTTCCTCTATTTGGTTTTGTTGCGCTTGCTCCTGCTTTTGGGCTGCTTCTATCCATTCCGGTGGTAGTTGCTGTGAGAGAATATTCTCCAAAGTTGATTTTTTTTGAACTTGACCTTGCTGGCCTTGTGTATTTTGCTTTTTACCTTTTCGTGCCGAAAAAATAAAAGCGGCGATTCCTAAAATCACATAAATTAGTGTACTCCAATCATCCATTTTCTGTCGGTTTTGTATTCGTTTTTTTCCTAGGTTTTCTTTTTTTATGTAAATATTTTGCCCACCAAGCTACAGATGGTTTTCCCTTTGATAAACGTCGGGATTTTCGTTTCTGAATTCTTAGCCGTTTTTTTGCATCTGGCGGTTGATGTTTATAGTGCAGCCGTTTCATTTTACGCTCTTTTTTTAACTGAGCTTCTTTTCTTTTCTGGTTTACTTTTGCTTTATGCTTTAAATTTTTTTTTGGGTTATAATTTTTTATTCTTCCGGGTTGCTCTACTTTTTGTTTGGGTATAACTTGTGCCATTAATGGACTTTTCCATAAGCCAAGCCATACAAAGATAAGAAATATTGAGAATATTTTTCTATTTTTAAGCGTTTTTAATTGCATTGTTCAAAATTAAACATTTTATGAATAAAAAACGCATATTTCAGGTATTAATTATAATTTCGATTAGTAGTCTATTTCTAATTTCTTCCTGTAAAAAAGATTATCCACAGATACCTGAGATTTATGTAAATATCGCCCTGGATTTGAATGACCCTGATTTTTTTGTGCTGAATGCATCTGGTAATGGAATAGAAATTACCGGTGGGGTTTCGGGCATTATTGTTTTCCGAAAAAGTATGGACGAATTTAAGGCTTATGAGCGTGCTTGCCCCAATAATCCGATAAAAGAAAAAGTCCATATTTCGGACAGAGGAAGTACGGCTATAGATACAGTCTGTGGTTCGGAATTTTCGCTTGTCTTTGACGGCGAGGTCTTGGGTGGCCCGGCACCTTTTGCTTTAAAGCAATATACGGTGAGTTATAATAGTGGCAGTGGAATGGTATATATTAATAATTAATTGGAAATTAAAAATTTGGATTCAGGAGTTGGAAATAAGGTTGGGGCTGAAATATGGCTAGAAAAACTTTACCAAAGTTTAAGAAATCGAACTTTGGTAAAGTATAATCGTGTGAAAATATTGTGTTTAATACGTCTTTATAATAGGGTAAAAATAATTTACAAAACAAAGAGACACCAGGGCTGTTCCATATTTTTTTTGTGGAACTAAACTTTCGGTAATCATAGTTATATCGCGTAAATGAAATTCCTCTGAAAATCCATTAAAATAAAGTTCGTCTAAACTAGCATGCAAGAGGTCTTTAATTTCCTTAAGTGTGTAATTCCCATTGTGTTCACAAACTAAGCCTCCGTATCTCTCTTCTGTTTGTTTATTGTACAGCCAGCCGTATATAATTCCGGCCGAAGCTCTTTCGCCTTTATTGGCATTTGCCACAGCCATAATGGATTCCATTACGGCACCGTGTTCAAGGTGTTTTGGCTTTTGTACCAGATTGGCTATTTTTGGAAGTATCGAGGAGTAGGTCATTATATTGGCCATTTCTATTCCTGCTTTTTTTAACGCTAGGTGATAAGAGCCAGCATGAATTGTAATATCGCTTTCGCCTGTTCCGCT